>CALYVJ010000100.1 GCA_945494195.1 uncultured Selenomonas sp.
CCGCCGCCTCGGTTAGAGTCGGCACGAATTGCTGCGCCCTCGGAGGGGGGAGCCCTGCGAAACTTGCCACAGACTCAGCCGCCGCTAGGGGCAGTGCCATAAACGAAGCGTTTGATGGTTTCCGTGAAGAACGAAATTTTTATCCTCACCGTTCGTCGAAAAATTGCTACCGTTCAAGCGAAGCGCGTTTTGCAACTTTTTCGATGCTTAATTAAAGATAAAAATTTCGTTTAGAAAAACATCTCCCGCGTAGTGTTGGCACTGCCCCTAGCGGCGGCGAAGAGCTGCTTCGAATAAGGCTCCACGAACCGATAAACTGTAATTTCACGGTTCCTTTGATTTACAAAATCACTAACTAATATTCGCAAAAAAATCGTGAATTCCTCCTTTTTCTGACTGAATAAAAAAATAAAGCAAAAGGCGTCAGAATGAGAGGAAAAAAGCTTGCTTTTGAAAATTTGAAGTGATATTATATTAGCCAAGGGATAGGCAGACGAAAGAAATGCATCCCACTCAGGAAAAAACTTTCGCAAGTACGACAGCAAGGATTGTGCTTGGTGTGAAACTTCCTTGCATAAGGGCTTCGCGGTTCGTGGATGAGGGCGGGGCTCTTTTTCTATGCAATTTTTGCTGTCAGGGCGAGATCGCAAAGGAGCGATGGTTATGTATACGTTGGCAGGAAATGAATTTCAGGGAATCTGTCCGCAGATTCATGAGGAGGCCTTTGTGGCGCCGCAGGTATTTGTGGCGGGAGATGTGCGGGTGGCAAAATACGCCAGCCTTTGGCCCGGGGTAGTGGCCCGTGGGGACGTGAACTACATTTCGGTAGGAGAATGTACTAATGTGCAGGACCTCGCCTGCCTCCATGTGGCTGATGACCATCCTTGCCTGATTGGGGACTACGTGACCATCGGTCATGGGGCTGTAGTTCATGGCTGCGAAATAGAGGACCATGTACTCATTGGTATGAATGCAACGGTGCTGACTGGTGCGAAAATCGGCCGCGGGGCTGTCATCGCTGCTGGTGCGCTGGTCCGTGAAAATGAGGTAATCCCGCCTGATTCGCTGGTGGTTGGCGTGCCGGGAAAAGTGGTGCGAACCCAGGACCGCATGGCGAGTATCCATGCACAGGCTATCAAATATAAATGTGAATGGGCTATTGGTTACGGCGTAAAACCGGATATCGGCGGGGAACTTTATCACGGGGAAACGATAATTTGATTTTGGGGAATAAAGCCCTATTTCATGTGGGTTCATTTTTCGATATAATAAAGATGAAACCAATAAGGAATGAGGTGAGTATATGGAAATCGTGTCGATTCCCAATATGCTCTATAATCCCACGGATCGGATATCGCCCTATCTTATGGGCAAAGCAGGGGTGGCAAATCCATCGGGGGATGATGGGGCTATTGAAACGCTGCGGGCGCAGAAATTCAACTATCGTTCACAGATTGCTGAGCTTGATCGCATGGGTGGGGAAGCCAATGGGGAGAAAATCAGTAATCTTAGTGAGCAGTTGCGTACGGTAGAGGATAAAATCAAAGATGTGGCTGCTGATCATGTCTTTGGAGAAGCCTTCTCCGTCAGTATCAGCCCAGAGGCCAGTACCATGTATGGCGCGATGGTGTCCAAGGCCCAAGCGGCAGCCGAAGACAGAATGTTGTAAACAAAGAAAAAAACCAGTTAAATCTTTGGGAGATTTGACTGGTCTTTTTTTACGAGTCGGCAGGAATGGCGATAAGGCTTTCTTTTCCAGTGGTGAGGGTGGCGCGGCCTGCCGTAAGGTCGGTGAGGGCGGCTTGGATGGCTTCGAGATTGGCCGGTTCAATCAAAAGGTGCAGGATGACGTTTTCGGCATAGTCGGCTTCAAGGCTGCGGATTTCGTTTTGGCGCATCCAGTGCTCGACGGTGGCCAGCTGGTCGTAGCTGACGGCTGCGTCGAGTTGGATAAACGGGGTCATGGCGAGAACCGTGGCCGCTTCGACGCCGAGAACGGCTGCGTGGCTGTAAGCGCGGATGAGACCGCCAGCGCCGAGTTTGATGCCGCCAAAGTAACGCGTAACCACCACGACGATATTGGTCAGGTCGTTTTTCCGGATGACTTCGAGTATGGGATTGCCGCCGGTGCCACCTGGTTCGCCGTCATCGTTGGATTTCTGCTTATCGGCGCTTTCACCAAGGACATAGGCCGAGCAGTTGTGGCGGGCATCAAAATATTTTTTCTTCATGGCTTGGATGAAGGCGCGAGCCTCTTCTTCGCTGTCAACATGGCGAAGATGGGTGATGAATTTGGATTTTTGTATTTCGTAAAGCGTTTTGATGGAATCATCGGTTTCTTCAATCGTGCGGTATGGATTCATACAAACACCTCTCTGTCTGGATTTGTCTCTACTATTATACCGTATTGAGGCTGTGGGCGGTATGAGAAATTTATTTTATAAAACTATAGTATTATGCAGCGATTTGTAGTATTCTTAGGGATATAAAATGAAGTGCCGCGGATGGCAGATGCTATACAAATCACAAATAGGCAGCGGCACTGGGAAGGTTGTGTTAGTAAGGTCATGAACGAATCGAAAATGAACAGAGGGTTGAAGAATAGGCACTTGCAGCTGATTTCCCTTGGGGGAGTAATTGGCAGCGGCTATTTCCTCGGTACGGGGTATGTCCTCGAAAAAGCGGGCCCGGCAGCGATATTGGCCTATTTGCTTGGTGGTCTTATCGTGCTGTGTGTCATGCTGTGTCTGGCAGAGCTGGCGGTAGATAAGCCAGTATCGGGTTCTTTTGTCACGTATGCACAAGAACATATTTCTTCAACTTGGGCGTGTGGCGTAGGTTGGGCCTATTGGATTACCTGGGTCGCCTATGTTCCCTCGGAAATGATAGCCGCGGGAATCATCATGAATAATTTTTTGCCGATGGTCAGTCAGCTTTGGTGGGCGGTGCTCTTCAGTCTGATTGTGACCTGTATTAATCTGTTTCATGTCGATAAGTTCGGCGAGAGTGAGTCGTGGCTTTCCCTTATAAAGATTCTTGCTCTCGTGGCCTTCACTGCGGTGGCAGGTCTTATCTGTCTCGGTCTGATTGGGGATCAGGGATTTATCGGTACCAGCGTGCTGCTGGGGAGCGGTGGTTTTGCCCCGAACGGGTATTGGTCGATTGTGCTTACGATGGTCATCATCCTGGTTAATTTCCAGGGAACGGAGATTATCGGGCTGGCAGCTGGTGAATGCAAAGAGCCGGCCAAGAGTATTCCCATCGCCGTCCGTAATGTAACCTGGCGTATCATCGCCCTCTATATTATCCCGATTTCTCTGTTGATTTCCATTCTTCCGTGGGATAGGGCTTCCCTCGAGGAAAGTGTCTTTGCAGCGGCTGTCAATCAGTACGGTTTTACGGGATTTGGCGCGTTCTTTGCGTTTGTCATCCTGACGGCGGCTATTTCCTGTTCTAACTCCGGTCTTTACGGCGCGGCCCGGGCGATGCACGCACTGGCTAAGATGGATATGGCGCCGAATTCGCTGGGGAAACTCAACAACAATGGTATGCCGTCCCGGTCGGTTATGGTTTCTCTTTGGGCTTGCTGGGCAGTAATCCTGATTTACGCCTTCAACCCGGATTCCGTAATCTATACCTATTTGCTGGCGGTGTCTGGTTTTACCGGCGCTATTGCATGGATTTCCATTTGCTGGAGCCAGTACCGCTTCCGCAAGCAGAAGATGACAGAAGGCACAGTAGAAGAACTTCGCTATAAGACGCCGCTTTTCCCTTATGTCACATTGTTTGGCATTTGGTCCCAGGTATTCTGCCTGCTGGTCATGGTCTTTACGCCAGATTTACAGGAGTCTTTATTTGCCGGAATCCCGATGCTGATTTTGCCGATGATCTGGTATCATTTTCGGGAAAAACATCGGGCAGCGGTAGCAGCAAGGGTTATGCGTTGATAATAAAACAGGAGGTCTGCTGGCAGCAAATGTGCCGGCGGACCTCCTGTTTTATTTCGTTAGTTTTTGGCGGGGAGATCCTGCTGGATGTCGAGGAAATCACGGATAGCCGCGATTTCCTTAGCGGTATAAAGTCCGACTGGTTGTTCTCGGATCATGATGGATTGGAGCATGCGGCTCTGTTCGGCCTGATCCGTGGTACGTAGATTGGCCGGGTCAGCTGCCGCTTTGGTCAGGGCGATGGTCCGGTATTGGGCATCAGCGTAGGCGTTGGTTTTTTTCATGACTTCAATCAACAGATCGTAGCAGCCGTCGTTGAGTGCCAGTGGTGGCGCCTTGTGATTGATGCGGTTGCGCAGGAGCTGGCTGTCTTGTTCTAGCTGCTTGAGGCGTACATAGGTGGTTTGGATGCTGATATTATCCTCTTTGAAATTTTCCAGGATATTGTGATACCATTGCCAGTTCCGGTCAAGTTCGTTGAGGTCCTTTTGGTAGCCAGCATACCAGGTGGCAAAGATTTGCTGCTGCTCGGTTTGGTAGTTGAGCTCTTCTTCCGTCATGACGGAAGGCTCGGGTGTTTTGACCGGCCATAAGAAAAAGGCGATGCTGCCGGCGGCGAAAAGCGTCAGGCAGAAAAAGAAAAAGATTCGCTTGCTGGGCAGATAGCGGTAAAGCAGCCCCAGCAGGATAAGTCCTATTATAAGTAAAAGATACAGAAACATTGCGGTTGAAACCTCCCCGATGAAACGGATGAAACTTCTTTTATTCTACCATAATCAAGCCTTGCGGGAAATAAGCGAAAAAGCTATACTGAAATTGTCTGTGACACAGTAAGTAAAAGGATGTGGTTTTTATGAAGGGGAAGTTTCTGCATGATTTTTGGCAGCTCTTCCGCGGTTATTGGAATTCGGAACATAAATGGCGGGCTAGGGGCCTGCTGGCTTTTGTAATCGGACTTAATTTCTTTGACGTATATCTGTTGGTTTGCATCAACAGCTGGTATAACGAATTCTATAACGCCCTGCAGGGGTATCAGGCGGACCGGTTCTGGCCACTGGTAGGTGAATTTACGGGGTTGGCGATGCTGCATATCCTCATTGCTGTCTATGCGATTTACCTGCGGCAGGCCGTTCAGATAAAATGGCGTACCTGGCTGACCAATCAATATCTTGGCAAATGGATGAAGAAGCAGGTTTACTATCGCCTGCAGGTTTTAAAGAGCGATACGGATAACCCTGATCAGCGAATCAGTGAGGATATCAATCAGTTCGTAGCGCTGACCCTGCAGCTTCTGATCGGCTTCTTGAAACAGATGACTACGCTGGCGGCGTTTGGCGTAGTGCTTTGGAACCTGTCTGGCGCGTTTACTGTGCCTGTGGGCAGCCATGAATTTGTCATTTATGGCTACATGTTTTGGTTTTCCTTGATTTATTCTGCAGCGGGTACAATCTGTGCCCATTTGGTGGGACGGAAACTTATCGGATTGAATTTTGACCAGCAGCGGTTTGAGGCGGACTTCCGTTTTAACATGATGCGGGTGCGTGAAAACAGTGAAAGCGTTGCGTTCTATTACGGGGAACAGCCGGAATCCGTGGGCTTTAAGGAGCGGTTTGCCAAAGTCATCGAGAATTACTGGCAGCTCATGCGGCAGACGAAGCTGCTCAATTTCTATGTGAATGGTTATGCCCAGCTGGCTATTATTGTACCGCTGGTGCTGGCGGCTCCGCAGTATTTTGCCGGAGCGATGGCTCTGGGCGGGCTTATGCAGACTGTATCTGCTTTCGGTCGGGTGCAGGATGCTCTGTCGTATTTTGTTGAGTCCTACGATACTATCGCTCAATTGGCGGCTGTTATCCGCCGACTTACGACCTTCACCGGACATATGATGGAAGTAAGTGAAATTCAAAATGGTGTCTGCCGGTCGGAAAAAGAGTGTGCGAACCTGAGCCTGGAGAATTTGCAGGTTCAGCTGCCGGATGAGCGGACGCTGCTGGAGACTTGTAATCTGCAGCTGAACCAGGGCCGTTATACACTGGTGACAGGGGCCTCCGGCTGTGGAAAGAGCACGCTGTTGCGCACGTTAGCTGGCATCTGGCCTTATGGTAAGGGCAAAGTGGTTCTGCCGGCAGGCAGCCGGACGCTTTTTTTGCCCCAGCGTCCTTATTTACCGCTGGGCAGTCTGCGCCGTGCACTTTACTATCCGCTATCCGCTTCTGGGAGCGATGCACGGCTGCAGGACGTTTTGCAGTTGGTGGGGTTGGAGAAATTTGTGGACAAACTCGATGAGGTGGATGATTGGAGCCGCATTCTTTCCCTGGGGGAGCAGCAGCGGCTGGCTTTTGCACGGGTCCTGCTCGTGAAACCTGATTGGATTTTCCTAGATGAAGCGACCTCAGCCCTCGATGAGCCCCGGGAGCAGGAGATGTATGAACTCCTGAAACGGGAGCTTCCCCATGCCAGCATCGTAAGTGTCGGGCATCGTTCTACGTTGTTTGCCCAGCATGACACCGAGCTGCATTTGGAGGGCGATGGTACTTGGCAGCTGCGTCCGATTCCATCCATAAATTAAGCAAAGCAA
>CALYVJ010000101.1 GCA_945494195.1 uncultured Selenomonas sp.
TATGACGGTGTAAATTATAACCATAAAGTTACCAAAAAATTACCAAATGTTTACAAATAGTGAATGAAGGAGATGCGTTGCCATGGGTTATACGTTTATGGTTCCTGCCAAGATTATTTCTGGTGAAAATGTCATTGCAGAGTTGGGAAAACACATTGAGGGAAAGGGAAAGAAAGCCCTGATTGTGACGGATTCATTTATGGTAAAGTTTGGCAATGTGGCCAAAGTGGAGGATGCCCTGAAGAAAGCTGGCCTTCCTTATGTAATCTTTGATGGCGCCAACAGTGAGCCAACGGATAAGATTGTGGAGGCAGGTCTTGGCGTATATCAGCAAGAGGGCTGTGATTTCATTATTGCGCTGGGGGGGGGCAGTCCCATGGATACAGCCAAGGCCATCGGTTTTATGTCGACGGTACCTGTGGGAACGAAAATCAGTGCTTTCATGCATAAAAATATCGATATGGAAGTTCCGTACCTGGTGGCTATTCCGACTACGGCTGGTACGGGCAGTGAAGTGACGAAGAATACCATCATTTCCGATACCGAGAATAATGTCAAAATGCTGCTGGGGGGGCCGTCCATTATCCCCGCGCTGGCGGTTGTTGATCCTACGTTTACCATGACAGCGCCGCCCAAGGTCACGGCAGCTACAGGAATCGATGCCTTGTGTCACGCCATCGAGGCCTACACTTCCCGCAAGGCGCAGCCGCTGACCGATACCTTTGCGCTTTCGGCAATCGCCAAGATTCATCAAAATCTCCCGCTCTGTTATGCGGATGGCAAGAATGTTAAGGCTCGTTTCGCTATGAGTTTAGCAGCTCTGGAAGCAGGGATTGCCTTCAATAATGCGTCAGTGACGATTGTTCATGGCATGAGCCGCCCGATTGGTGCGCTGTTCCATATTGCCCATGGCGTATCCAATGCGATTTTATTGCCGGCCTGCATGGAATTTGCCATTGAGGAAAATACGGAGCGATTTGCCGATATTGCCCGGATTATGGGGGTGGCGGAGGAGAATACCCCGGCTAAGGCAGCGGCTGAAGCTTTTGTCAAAGAGGTTGCCCGCTTCTGTCAGGCCGTTGGCATTCCGACGCTGGCTGAGCTGGGAGTGGAGAAGGAAGATTTCTTTGCTCAGCTCGACAAGATGGCAGCCGATGCGCTGGAAAGCGGCAGCCCTCAAAATACGATGCGGGTTCCTAGCAAAGATGAGCTGATTGAAATCTACAAGAAATTGTTCTGATAGCAAGCGGGGAGTCCTGGCTGCGGATTCCCGTTGAGAGGAGGCAGGTACTATGCCGCTGGTAAATATGAAGGAATTGCTGGCCAAATCGGATGCTGGCTTTGCGGTAGGGGCCTTTAATGTTTCGGACATGGAGATGGCCATGGGGGCCATCAAGGCCGCGGAGGAGCTGAAGGCACCCCTTATTTTGCAGATTGCCGAGGGCCGCTTGCGTTATTCGCCCTTAGAGCTTTTGGGGCCGGTGATGATAGCTGCTGCCAGGAAGTGCACCATGCCCACCGCCGTTCATCTGGATCATGGACGTACCCTGGAAACGGTGCGAATGGCACTGAGCCTTGGTTTTACCTCTGTTATGTTTGACGGCTCCCATTACCCGTTGGCGGAGAATATCGAAAAGACCCGGGAAATCGTGACTATGGCGGAAAAATTTGGTGCTTCGGTGGAAGGGGAAATTGGCAGTATTGGTGGCGCTGAGGGTGATATGGCTTCGGCGGATATCCAAGTGACTTCAGTGGCAGAAGCCAAGCGTTTCGCGGAGGAGACGAAGGTGGATGCCTTGGCGGTAGCCATCGGCACAGCCCATGGAAATTATAAGGAAACGCCGCAGCTGCGGATTGACCGATTGAAGGAGATCCATGCGGCACTGGATACGCCGTTGGTGCTCCACGGCGGAACGGGTCTGACAAAAGAAGATTTCCACAATTGCTTGGAAAATGGCATTACGAAGATAAATATTGCTACTGCCTCTTATGATAGTTCGGCGGCTAAGGTGAAGGACGTATATAAGGCAAAGCCGGATGCAAACTATTTTGACTTCAGTGATGCGATTTGTGCGGGGACTTACGAAAATGTTAAGAAACACATGGAAATTTTTGGACTTGAGGGCAAGGCTGAGTTATATAATTAAAGAGGCCGCTTGTTTGCTGGTTGGTGTTTGCGGGTTGCTTTTGGCAGTGTTTTTTGGCCTGCTGGTTAAAGCAACAGGAAGAGACTGAAATATTCCTTGGAGGGTGTATTGCTATGGCACTGATTGAATTTGACCAGAAGAAAGAACGGGATATCGTGTTGATCGGGCGGGTGACGCTGGACTTTAATCCCAATGAAATAAACCGTACTTTGGATAAGGTGGAGACCTTTTCTATGTATCTGGGCGGATCGCCGGGAAACATTGCTGTAGGCGTGAATCGCCTGGGCAAGAAAGTTGGTTTCATCGGCTGTGTATCCGATGACCAATTTGGAGATTTTGTGCTGAATTATTTCGAGACCCGGGGAATTGATACTTCCCAGATGGTACGGGCCAAGAACGGGGAACGCATCGGTCTTACCTTTACGGAAATCAAGAGTCCTACGGAAAGCAGTATCCTCATGTACCGTGACCGGGTCGCTGATTTGGAGATTGCTCCGGAGGATATTCATGAAGAGTATATTGCTGGCTCCAGAATCCTGTTGATTTCCGGGGTGGCCCTTTCCAAGAGTCCTTCCCGTGAAGCTTGCCTGCTGGCGCTGCAGTATGCGAAAAAACACGGAACGAAGGTCATATTTGATGCCGATTACCGTCCTTACAGCTGGCGTTCCGATAAAGATATCTGCGTTTATTACTCGCTGGTGGCCCGGTTTGCCGATGTCATCATCGGTTCCCGGGACGAGATTGACCTTATTGAGGGGCTGCCGGTGCTGGCCAATGATGTGCCGGACCATGAGATTGCTGAAAAGTATATCGAAAACGGCGCGAAGCTTGTCATTATCAAGCATGGCAAGAAGGGGTCGATTGGCTATACGGCGGACAAGCATGCCTATAAAGTCGAGTCCTATCACATCAAGCTGCTGAAATCTTTTGGCGGTGGCGATGCCTATGCGAGCGCCTTTATCTATGGCTTGCTGGAAGGCTGGAGTGTGCCGGATTCCCTGCAGCATGCGACGGCTCATGCCGCCATGGTGGTGGCCAGCCACAGCTGCTCCAATGCCATGCAGACGGCGGAACAGATTGAAGCCTTTATGCAGGAGCATAAGGACGAAAAGGTAATTACGGAACTTGACTGGGAGGCTAAATTATGAGATTCGGCAGACTGGGAACGGAATTGAAGCATGGATATAACGCCATGACCACTCGTGGCAGTGATATGCTGATGGATATTGGCTATCAGGTTATGAAGGAAGGCGAGAGCGTGAATTTCCTGGACAAGGTGCAGGAAACGGCGTTCGTCATCCTGACGGGCAAGGTGGAAGTTGCTTGGGATGGCAAGAAAGAGGTTATGGAGCGTCATTCTCTCTTTGACGAGAACCCCTACTGCCTCCATGTTCCCCGTGGGGGGGAAGTGACAATCACGGCTTTGGTTCCTTCGGAAGTGCTGGTGCAGCAGACCTTGAACGATAGGGAGTTTGCGCCGGTGTTTTACCGGCCGGAAGATGTACAGGCGGATGTCTTTGGCAAGGGCCTGTGGAAAGGTACGGCGGAGCGCACGGTACGCACCATTTTTGATTATGACAATGCGCCCTATTCCAATATGGTAAACGGGGAGGTCATCAATAGCCCGGGGCGCTGGTCCGGGTATATTCCCCATAATCATCCCCAGCCGGAGGTCTATACCTACAAGTTTGATAAGCCGCAGGGCTTTGGCGCCTGCTTTATCGGGGATGATGCCTTCAGGATTACCCATAACAGCTGGTCAGAACTTTCCGGCGGACTCATGCATCCCCAGGTTACGGCTCCAGGCTATGCCATGTGGTACAGTTGGATGATTCGTCATCTGCCGGATAATCCATGGAAGAAAACGCGGACGGATTTGCCGGAGCATACCTGGCTGCTGGACCCGGATGCCAAGATTTGGGAACCAAATAGATAAACGATATCCTGCGGAGGAGGGCTTGAATATGGCTAAGACAATCAGACTCACTGTGGCACAGGCTTTGGTGAAGTTTCTTAATAATCAGTACATTGAATTTGATGGAAGAGAAAATCCCATGTTTGCCGGCATCTTTGGCATCTTTGGACATGGAAATGTGGTTGGCTTGGGGCAGGCTTTGGAGCAGGACCCGGGGCACCTGATCATGCACATGGGGCGCAATGAGCAGGGCATGGCCCATGCAGCTATGGGCTATGCCAAACAGAAGCGCCGGAAACAGATTTATGCCTGCACTTCTTCCGTGGGGCCGGGTGCTGCCAATATGGTGACGGCGGCCGCTACGGCTACCGCAAACTGCATTCCCGTTTTGTTCCTGCCCGGCGATACCTATGCGGACCGCCAGCCGGACCCGGTGCTGCAGCAGATGGAGCAGCCCAATAGCCTAAGCGTCACCACCAACGATGCCTTCAAGGCTGTTTGCAAATATTGGGACCGGGTGACCAGGCCAGAAATCCTCATGACGGCCTGCATCAATGCTATGCGCGTCCTGACTGACCCGGCAGACACTGGCGCGGTATGCATTGCCCTGCCTCAGGATGTCGAGGGGGAGGCTTGGGATTATCCCGAGTATTTTTTCCAGAAACGGGTGCATCATATCGACCGAGTGAAACCCTCTGAGCGGGCTATCCGCGAGGCAGTAGAATTAATTCGCCGCAAAAAGAAACCAATCATGATTTTTGGCGGTGGCGTGAAGTATTCGGAAGCGGAGGATACTTTCCGCAAATTTGCTGAGAAATACGGTATTGCCTTTGGCGAGACCCAGGCAGGTAAGGGAACCATCACTTGGGAGCATCCTTTGAACCTCGGCGGCCTGGGAGAGACAGGCGGACTGGGGGCTAATACCATCGCCGCTGATGCAGATCTGGTTATCGGTGTTGGCACTCGCTATACGGATTTCACGACTTCTTCCAAGTGGATTTACCAGAACCCCGACGTGGAGTACCTGAACATCAACGTGAGCAAATTCCATGCCTATAAGATGGATGGCCTGCAGGTGGTGGGCGATGCTGGTGCAGCCTTGGAGATGCTCGATGAGGCATTGTCGGGCACCGGTTATCATGTGTCTAAGGAGTACGAGGCCGAGGTAAAAGCGGCTAAAGAAGCCTATGATAAAGAAGTGGATCGCCTCTATCATATCGAGTATACCGGTGAGGATTTTGTGCCGGAGGTCAACGATGATTTTGACTTCAAGAAAGCCGCCAAAGAATTTATCGAATTGACAGGCTGCAGTCTGCCCCAAACGGCGGTGTTGGGCACGGTGAACGAATGCATCGACAAGAATGCCGTCATCGTTGGTGCTTCTGGCAGCTTGCCGGGGGATTTGCAGCGGGCATGGCGGGCTAAATCCGTGGGAAGCTATCATGTGGAGTACGGTTTTTCCTGCATGGGCTATGAGGTAAATGCCGCTTTGGGGGTCAAGATGGCCGAACCAAACCGGGAGGTCTATGCCCTGGTAGGGGATTATGCTTATATGATGCTCCATTCGGAACTTCCCGCCTCCATAGCCGAAGGCAAGAAGATCAATGTCATTCTCTTTGATAACATGAGTGGTGGCTGCATCAATAACTTGGAAGTGGGCCATGGCCAGGGCAGCTATGGCACGGAATTCCGCAGTCGCAATGCCAAGACTGGCCAGCTGGATGGACATCTCGTGCCTGTGGATTTTGCCATGAATGCCCGTTCCTATGGCTGCGTGGCTTATACGGTTCACACCATCGAGGAATTGAAGGCAGCGATTGAAGATGCCAAACAGCAGACGGTTTCTACCCTTATCGATGTGAAGGTCTTGCCCAAGACCATGGTCCATGGCTATGGGGACTGGTGGCGCGTAGGCGTGGCCCAGGTATCGGAAAACCAGAAGGTCAATGCGTGCTACGAAAAGGTCATGAAACCCCATTACGATGCGGCAAGGAAATATTGATTAGCTAAGAGCAGGCAGCACTTCCAGGTGCTGCCTGTTTTTTCTGGATTTTTCTATTACCAGCAGGCGCAAGATTTTATAGTATCGTGGAGAGAATGCGTGGCTTTGCCTGGGATGTTTCGGTTTTTCTCGCGGTTTCTAAGAGCATTTTATACGGTTTATTATCAAAAAAAACAATTTTCTATAGAAACAATAGGAAGAAAATAGATATAATATAATCAAAAGATGTACAAAAGGCGCCAAAACATCACAGAAATTATCAATTTAATAGGAGGACTGGTAATGATGAGTACAGAAAACGCACAGCTTTCCTGGAAAACCAGGATTGCCTACGGATTAGGCGATACAGCCCAGAATGTGGTCTGGGGGGCCATGGGTATCTTAACCTTCTTCTACACGGA
>CALYVJ010000102.1 GCA_945494195.1 uncultured Selenomonas sp.
GTGGCGGCGAAGCGTTGCTTCGAATCGGAAAGCGCAAAATAGCGAACTGACAAATTGGAATTTGCCAGTTGTCTTGAGGGGATGGGGCGTGTTCGTCAGATGGTGTGATTTATGTTATAATAGCCCCGTAATGATTTATGAAGTTTCTTTTATTTATAGAAGTAGAGGGGGAGCAAGTTGCGCATCGTAGTGGTGGGGGCTGGCAAGCTGGGATACAGCATTGCCGAGCTGTTATCAAAAGAACAATTTGATGTAGTCGTTGTGGACCAGGATGAGAGCCAGCTGGAAGCAGCCAAGAACACGTTGGACGTGCTCACCATTGCGGCCAATGGCGCCAGCCCGATTACCATGAACGATCCGGATATCCGTGACTCGGATATCCTCATTGCCGTGACCGCCAGCGACGAAGTCAATATGGTCAGCTGCATTCTGGCAAAAAAGCATGGCATCAAGCATACGATTGCGCGGATTCGCGATATGCAGTTCATGAGTGAGGCCAAGGATTATCTCAAAGACAACTTTGACATTGACCTGATGCTGAATCCAGAGCTCATTACGGCTAACGAAATCAATCGGATACTGATGACGCCGGCGGCCCTCGATGTGGAGGATTTCGCCCATGGCAAAATCCGCTTGTTCGAGACGAAAGTCCAGCGTAAATCCCCGCTGGCCCGGGTTCCCCTCAGGGATATCCAGCTGCCGAAGGGCGTGCTGGCCGGCATGATTTTCCGGGATCACCGCATGATTATCCCTCATGGTGATGACTGTCTGCTGCCTCATGATAATGCCTATTTCATCGGCATTCCGGAGGAGATTGAGAAGTTCAGCCAGAGTTTTGTCCAGCGCGATGCCCGCAAGCTTCACCGCGTGGTCATCATTGGTGCTGGCCGTGCCGGAAGAGCGCTGGCGACGATGTTCGACAAGCAGGATGTCCATGTAAAGGTCATCGATAAGGACCACGAGCGCTGCCGGTTGATGGCTGGCCTGCTGGAAAACGGCATTGCCATCTGCGGCGATGGCACGGATATCGATTTGCTCACGGAAGAGGGCGTCGCCGAGGCCGATGTAGTAGTCTGCCTGACCGAGGATGATAAGCTCAATCTGATGCTCGCCTTATTGTCGCGGCATTTGTCGGGCAATAAGATCAAGACTGTTGTCCGCGTTGCCCGCAACGAATATGTGGAGCTCATGGAGAAGGTGGGGGTCGATATCGTTCTGTCGGCACGACTGCTCTCAGCCAGTGAGGTACTGGCCTTTGCCCGCCGTGGCGGCGTTGTATCGGTATCCCTCTTGGAAGGTGCCAAGGCTGAGGCGGTGGAGGTCATTGTCCAGCAGGGGGCACCGGTAGCGGGAAAGCGCCTGATGGATGTCAAGCTGCCACGGGAGTGCCTGGTTTGTGCTTACGTCCGCGACGGGGAAGCAGTTATCCCGAATGGTAATACGGTATTGCAGCCTGGTGACCGGACCATCCTGTTCATCCAGACGAAATTCTCGCAGAAGGTTATTCAGTATTTCAAGGGCAGGGACTGATATGGCACTGATGGAAAAAGGAAGCGGCTGGGAACTGTTCTGGCTGTTGATGGGACGTACTTCCGCGCTTTTGGGGCTGGCTTTGCTGGTTCCGGCGGTGGTAGCATTGTTCTGGCAGGAGCCGGAGGCTTGGCTGTTTTTGATGCCGGCCAGTTTTGCCCTGTTCCTCGGCGTCTTCATGATGTGGATGGGGCAGGAGCACATGCGCCAGCTTACGATTCGTGAGGGAGCTCTTTTTATGGTATTGGTCTGGCCTTTTATGGGGGGGATCGGACTGATGCCCTATTATAGTTCTGGATTGCTGCCCGACTGGTTTTCGGCTTTTTTCGAAAGTATTTCTTCTCTTACGACGACAGGCCTTTCATGCCTGCCGTTTGACCGCGCGGGTTTGCCGCGCTCTTTGCTTTTATGGCATACGCTGATGAGCTGGCTGGGCGGGCTTACCTTTGTGTCCGTGTTGGTTACGGTGCTGCCGCAGGTCAGCGGCTGCTTTGGCTTGACGTTGTCGGCGCGGCAGACGATTTTTTTCAGCCCGGTCTGGAACCGCATGAGCCAGTCGGTCAATCAGGGGGTCAGCGTGTATGTCGTTTTGACACTGCTGGCAGCGGGGCTTTTCTGGCTGGCAGGCTTGCCGCCCTTTGATGCGCTGTTGCAGTCCATGCTGACGATATCCTCCAGTGGCGGCAGTTCGGTGGCATCCTTTATGTTTCATGATAATATCTGGCTGGAACTGGCTGCGGTATTGGCTATGGTGATTTCGGGCATGAATCTGCTGCTTTGCTGGAAGGTTTGGAATCGCAAGAGTTTCCGGCTCCTGTGGAAGGATACCGAGCTGCGGGCATTCTTACTGATTTTCCTGCTGGCTGGTGTGATGATTTCCCTTCATTTGTATTTCATGCAATGCTATGGGGGGGCTGGCAGTATCCGTTATGGCTTTTTCCAGGCGATTTCCTTCCTGTCCACCAGTGGTTTTGCGTCGGCAGATTTTTGGTATTGGCCGGATTTTGACCGGTATGTGTTATTCCTGCTGGTATTTGTAGGCGGATGTATCGGTTCTGCTGGCGGCGGCTTGAAAGTTGTCCGCATCCTGGTACTGCTGCGGATGGCCCGGGCGGAGATTCACCGGACGCTCCATCCCCATATGGTGGTCAGTGTCAAGATGGATGGGCTGCCAGTAGCGGCTAAGATTGTCGGACGCATTTTGGCCTTTTTCTTTTTATATGTGTTGATTTTTACGATTTTTTCCCTGCTGATTTCCACCACAGGCTTGGGGCTGATGCCCTCGATGGGGATTGCCGCGGGCTGCCTGACAAGTACAGGGTCCACGGCGGCGCTCTTTGGAATCAGCAGTTTGGCCTTTTTGCCTGATTGGGCGAAATTCCTTTGCAGTTTGCTGATGATTATCGGACGTGTCGAAATTTTTTCCTTTTTGATTTTGATTGATGTGGGCGTGCGGATGCTCCACCAGAAGTGGTGAAACTATGGATTTGAAAATAGTCTGTTATATTCTGGGAAGACTGGTAATTGCCGAGACGATTATCATGCTTATTCCCTTTTTTATGGCCCTGTACAATGGTGAGGCGAGCATCCAGGGCTTTGCGGTGGCCTTGGGACTTTGTGCGTCAGTGGGCATGGTCCTCTTAAGCAATGGCCGCGTGCGGGTGGATCATCTGACCATGCGTGAGGGCATTGCCATCACGGGGATTGGCTGGATACTGGCAACGTCCCTGGGTATGCTGCCCTTTGTCTGCGGCGGCTATCTGGGTGTTCTCGATGCCTGGTTTGAAAGCATTTCCGGGTTTACGGGAACCGGGGCAACCGTCATGGAAAATTTGTCGGTTATTCCTCCCAGCATTTTGTTCTGGCGTATGATGACCCATTGGTTCGGCGGCTTGGGAATTATCGTCATCTTTATTGCCTTGCTGCCCCAGACGGGCCAGAGTACGGTCTACATGTATAACGCGGAGACGACTGGTCCCACCCGGGAACGCGTTCTGCCGCGGTTGCGGGATATGACCAAGGCCTTGTTCCAGATGTATATGATGTTTACCGTGACAGCGATAGTCGTTTACTGCTTTTGCGGCCTGTCGCTCTACGATGCGGTAACCCATGCGATGAGTACGATCGGGACCGGCGGCTTTTCCACCTATGATGACAACGCCATGCATTTTGACAATATTCCCCTAGAAGCCTGGATGACGTTTTTCATGATTCTGGCCGGGGGCAATTTTGGCCTCTATTACCGGATTTGGCGCAAGGGACCTGGGGTGATCCGTCACAATTCGGAGTTCAAGGCGTATATCGGCATAGAGATTGCGGCAATGCTGCTGATTATGGCCAATCTCGTTTGTTCTATGGATGTAAATCCCTTTGAGGCCTTTCGCTATGCCAGCTTTCAAGTGGGTTCCATTTCGACTACGGGGTTTGTTTCGGCTGATTTCGACCAGTGGCCGGGGTTCTCCAAGGGAATCCTGCTGCTACTGATGATATGCGGTGGCTGTGCTGGTTCGACGGCTGGCGGCATGAAGGTGAGCCGTATGGTTTTGCTGGTGAAAAATGCCTGGGCGGTGGTGCACCAGAAGTTGTCGCCGCGCCGGGTGGTGGAAGTCCATATGAATGGCAGTAAGGTGGATGAAGAAACCCTGCTGCGCGTGGGGCAGTTCTTTTTTCTGTATATCCTGTTCATCGTATTTTGGGCTTTGCTGCTGACGGCTGACGGGCTGCCGGTATTCGATTCGCTGGGGATAAGCATCACGGTCATGGGCAGCGTCGGGCCGGCCTTTGGGGTGGCGGGAGCGACTTGTACTTATGCCGGTTTGTCGGTCTTTGCCAAGAGCATCCTCTGTGTGGCCATGCTCTTGGGGCGTTTGGAGATGTTTACCCTGTTGATCATGCTGTCGCCAGATTTCTGGCAAAAGGGAAACCGTTGGTAAATGGGAAGGGGAGTTTTTGTGCTGAGTAATTTGTTTGTGGCCATTGGTGCAGTCGTGCCGATGTTTTGCCTGATTCTTATCGGCGTGTTCGTCAAGCGGACGAAAATGCTGACGGACGAGGAACTCGTTCATACGAACCGCATGGTGTTCCGCGTCTTTTTCTTCTGCATGATGTTCTATAACATCTATACGACGGATTTGTCCAAGACGTTCCGTCCGGGACTCATGCTGTTTGGCGGCCTAGGGGTCATTGCGGTATTTTTGCTGGCAACGCTCTTTGTCTGCCAATGCGAGCCGAGCAATAAGCGGCGCGGAGCGATGATCCAGGCGATTTTCCGCAGTAATTTCGTCTTGATGGGGATTCCCCTGGTGAGCAATATTTTCGGGGAAGATCATCTGGCGCTGCCGACTATGATGATTGCCATCGTTGTCCCCATTTATAATGTGGTGGCTGTGTTTGTGCTGGAGACTTTCCGTGGCGGCCGATTTTATTTGCCGGGCATCCTGCTGGGGGTGCTGAAAAATCCGATGATTCTCGGCGCGATTGCCGCGGTGGTATTCCTGCTGGTGGGGGTACCGGTGCCGGTGCCGGTTTTAAAGCCCATCAAGCAGGTTGCGGCAGCGACGACGCCGGTGGCCCTGATTATTCTGGGGGCTTCCTTCAAGGGCAGCAGTTTCCATGCCCATGTAAAGCAGTTGGTGGCCTGTGTAGCGGCACGTCTTATCCTGGTGCCAGCGGTTATGATTGGTTTGGCTATTTATCTGGGATTCCGAGATATGGAACTCATCACGATTACGGCAATTTTCGCCTCTCCTTGTGCCGTGGCCAGTTTTGCCATGGCACAGCAGATGGGAAGTGATGCGGATTTGGCAGGGAACTGTGTCGTCTATACCAGTGCCCTTTCCTGCCTGACGCTTTTTGGCTGGGTGTTTGTCTTAAAGTCTTTCGGCCTGTTCTAACGGGGCGTTAAGTTGACGGTATCCGGATGGTCCGATATAATTAGGATAGTGTGATTTGGAATGAAAGACCTGGTTGGACTGGTTGATTGAGAAGGAGTGTCCGCAAGTGAAAAAAGCAATCGTATGCGGTGTGGCTGTTGCGGTAAGTTTCCTGTTTGGCGGCATGGCACCGGCTATGGCTGCACAGGAACAGGCAGCCCCGGCAGAGGAACAGCAGAAATATGTAGAATCGGACGATGTATTCCGCACGGCGGGCCTTGGCAGCGGCCAGTTGACGGGGGAGTACCGGTTGACGAAATACGATGTCATTTCGTTGAATATCGTGGGGTTTCCCCAGGGGCTTGGTTATGATACGAGCAGCGTTTCCACGGAAAGCAGCAGCGTGAGCGGCCCGAATGATTTGCTGATCGGTCCGGATGGCCGTGCGGCGATTCCTTATGTCGGCAATGTGAAATTGGCTGGCCTGACGCTGGATGAGGCAAAAGAACTCATTCAAAGCAAGCTTTCGGAGTACCTCCGCATTCCGAGCATGTCGGTATCGGTTAAGTCTTATGGCAAGCGCAAGATTTATGTCATGGGCGAGGTGGAAAAACCCGGAATCCAGGAAATGGATATAGATAGCCTCAATGCCTATGCAGCCATCACTTCGGCGGGCGGCTTCACGAAGCGCGGCCGCAGCACGCGTGTACAGGTACTGCGTGTTATCGATGACACGATGTACTATACGCAGCTGAATATGAAAACGTATGTAAAACGTCATGACCTGACGCAAAATGTCGTCTTGAAGGATGGCGATATCGTCTATGTACCGAAATCCAGCGGTATTCTTTGGAACGAGGACGTATTGCCGTATGTCAGTGCTTGGGCATTATATAAGAATTTGACCGATTAATCGGGGGGTCAACAGGAACCGCTGGTTTGTAAAGAACCGGCGGTTTTTTGTTGCGCAAATTACCGTTTGCAGGGGAGTAGTCCCCAGTTCGTATTCGAGGTAAGTCGCCGGCGGCGGGGGCCCCAGTACCAACGCTC
>CALYVJ010000103.1 GCA_945494195.1 uncultured Selenomonas sp.
TGTATCTGGACAAGCCTATGAAGGATCATACGCTGCTGCAGGCCATCTGCCGCACTAACCGTGTATACGGTCAGGATAAGACTTACGGTTTAATTGTGGACTATGTTGGCATTTTTGATGATGTAGATGCCGTCTGGTTTGGAGATAACGCCCTCTTTCATGTAAACGATTTTTACATGGGCACCATCGGCAACATATTTTGCGCCACCTTCTTCGAAGGTGCAGCCTACAGCATATTCACCATCCGCTACGCCTTTGTAGACTGCCGAGGAACCGGAAAGGAGTTTGCCATCGAGGTTAGCACAGAATTTCTTGATGTAGTCCCAGCCGTTGTCCGGATTGCCTTTGCCCATCGCATAGAGCATGTTGATGAGATGCTCATAGGAGGACGAGGATTTTGACGGGTCAGCCATGGCGATTTTGCCCTTAAGAGCTGGATTCAGCAGGTCTTCATAGCCTTCAACCTTGATGTCGCCGATGAGGTCCGTATTGACCATGATTACACTGGGGATATCCGTGAAGCGGGTGATGGAACCCTCTTCATTCTTGAAAGCCTGCTGGATGTGGTCTTCGTTGACCGATTTATACTGCTCAAAAAGGTCAGCCTTCGGTTTCATCGTCGAAAGGGACCCGCCCCAGAAGATATCGGCCAGCGGATTGGCTTTCTCGGATTCCACGCGTTTTAACAGCTCACCGGTACCAGCTGCCACAACTTCCACTTTGACGCCGCTTTCCTTTTCAAACTCTTCCACGAGCGGATTGATAAAGGACAACGGATGCGGGCAGTAAATGACAATTTTGTTTTCGTCATCGCCACTTCCTGCCGAACCCTTGGCAGCCTGTTTGTCACCGCCACAGCCGGCAAAGCAGGTAGTCAGCATTGCTGCGCCCAAGAGCGTAGCAATAATCTTTTTGAGTTTCATGAATAATTCCTCCTTTGTTCCCTATAACCTCTTATACGGATTTATAACGTAACATCCCGGCGGCCGGATACCTTAAAGAAGATCACCATGGCCGTGATGGTCGTTAACGTCAGGATGGTCGACAGTGCCGCTGCGGTGCCGTAGCTGGCACGGATAACTTCCGTGTAGATGGCTACCGACATGGTCTTAGTGGCACCGGTAAACAGGATAACCGAAGAACTCAGTTCGTTGATGGCGGTAATCCAGGAGATGATGGCACCGCTCATAACACCGGGCAGCATCATGACTGCCGTGACTTTAAAAAATGTCTTTACGGGTGATGCCCCAAGGCTGATAGACGCCTCTTCCAGGCTCGGACTCAGCTGATACAAAATGGCTGAACTCGAGCGCAGCGTATAGGGCAGGCGGCGAATGACCAGGGAAATGATGATAATAAGCGCCGTACCCGAAAGCAGCATAGGTTCTTCGTTAAAAGCCAAGAGCAGGGTGATACCAAGGACAGACCCGGGGATGATGTAGGGGAACATCGTAAGCGTATCGATGATATCTGTGAGCCAGCTCTTGCGGCGCGTAGTCAGATAGGCCACCGTCATGCCCAGGAATACGATTGCTGCCATGGCAGCCGTGCTGAAAATATACGTGTTGGAAATCGCCGTGCCCAGTTCATTGAAAATTCGGATGTAACTGTCCAGCGAATACCCATCCACAAAAATCGAACCATTTGTCTTGAGGAACGACGTGTAGATGACCACCAGCTGCGGAATCATGGACAAGGCTACCAGCAAATAAATGCAGGCATGCATTATCACATTTTTCCCTCCATGAAGCTCTCCGGTCTGCATGGGACGCAGCGAACTCATCGTAAACGATTTACGATTTACCACGTATTTCTGCAGCATGAAAATCGTCGAGGTGATAAGTACCATGATTGCCGCCATGGCAGCGGCAAAATTAGCCTGGTCCCCGACCTCATTGATGAACTCGGAATAAATCATGACTGGCATGACGTTGAAGCCTTCGCCAATGAGCATCGGCGTACCGAAATCAGCCATAGCATTCATGAATACCATCAAGGCTCCCGCAAGAATCGTCGGCGTAATCAGCGGCAGGATAATCGTTACCACCTTACGGATGCCACTGCAGCCAAGGCTCTCAGCAGCCTCGATAAGAGCAGAATCGATATTCTTCATAGCCCCTGCCACGTAGAGATAGATAAACGGATAAAGCTTTAAGGTCAGCACCAACAAAATGCCCGCAAAACCGTAAATTGACGGAAAATCAATGCCATACTCAGCCAGCCAACGCGTCAGGATACCACTGCGCCCGCCAATCAAAATCCACGAATACGCACCGATAAACGGTGGGGACAGCAATGAAATGATGATACAGATTTCCACGATACTTTTGCAGCGCACACGATAAAGCGTCATAAAATACGCTAATGCCGTTCCGATTATCACGGCCAGTATCGTAACACTAGTCGTTACGGTGAAACTGTTTATCATGGACTGGTAATAATACTTGCGCTCAAAGAAGTGCACGAAATTCTGCATCGACCAGTTTCCCGTTGCCGCATCCTGAAAGGCGCTGACAAACAGGGAAAACAGCGGATAAATCAAAAACAGGCCAAAGACTACGATGGATAGCAAGGTAATCCATGCCCAAAAATCCCATTGAAATCGTTTATTCATTTTCCACCACACCTTCCATCAAGCTGCGGCTGCCATCGGCTACGAATATATTGATTTTCATGGCATTCGGTTTCAGATAAACCATATCCCCTACTTCCAGGAGCTTTTCCGCATGGCCAAGATCCTGGCTGTATTCGATGGAGGGCTGATTGGGAACCAGCATCTCCTCGGGAAATTCCAGACTGTAATTGACATATTTGCCTAAAAATACTTTCGTGACCACCTTGCAGCGGACGCCTTCTCCCTCCCGGCAGATGGAAAATTCCTCCGGCCGCACCGAGATAACCACTTCTTGCCCATCGGCAGCTTCTTCGCTCAAAGTAGTCATCGTCATCCGATAGCCATCGGCAAATACCACCAGCTTCTCGCCAGCGGCTGCCTCGATATGCCCCTTGAATAGATTGGAATGGCCGATAAAGGTGGAGACAAATACGTTATACGGCCGGGTGTAAATCGTATGGGGCGAAGCCGTCTGCTGGATGACACCTTTCTTCATGACCGCGATGCGATCCGAAATCGAAAGGGCTTCTTCCTGGTCATGGGTGACATAGACCGTAGTAATTCCCACCTGCTTCTGTACCTCCCGGATTGCCGACCGCATTTCCACACGCAGCTTGGCATCGAGATTGGAAAGAGGCTCATCCATCAACAATACACTGGGATGAATGACGATGGCACGCGCCAGTGCTACACGCTGTTGCTGGCCGCCCGACAACCGCTCCGGCAGACGATCCTGGTACTCGGTAATTTGAACCACATCGAGAATCTTATCCACCTTTTGCTTCATCTCATCCTTCGGCATCTTGCGAAGTTTTAAACCATACTCGACGTTTTCCCGTACGGTAAGATGCGGGAATATCGCATAGCTTTGGAACACCATACCGATGTTGCGCTTATGCGCAGGAATGTCATTGATGACCTGTTCATTAAACTTGATTTTACCTCCCTCGATGCTGTTGAAGCCTGCAATCATGCGAAGAAGCGTCGTCTTGCCACAGCCCGACGGCCCGAGAAGCGTGAAGAACTCTCCATTTTTGATGTGCTCCGTGAGTCCGGGAATAATCGTCAAATCGCCGTACTTCTTGACCACATTGTCCACATTTATCGCTACACTCATAGGGGATCCTCCGTTTCATCCATCGTGTATCTTATTGTTCTTTATCATATTTATATATTATCCAATAAATAAATAGCTAACAATCCAAAATAATGCATTTTTATCGTCAAAAATGAACTAGTCCAACATCTTCTAGAAATTCTTGTTTACCGAGTTGAACGTTCAAATGCAGGCTGGGTTTATTGACTCCCCCAATCAACAGAATTATAATGAGATAAGAAATTATGATAGCTGTCCGCCCTATGATAAACATTCAAGGATCAAGGAGGACAGCTGTTTTTATGATATGGAGGATTCTGAATGCAACCACAAGACAGGGAAAACACGATGCGTAACATCATCTGGGACGATGCTCCCGTGGATGTCACCGAAGAAGTCAACTTCATCTGGTCCATTGCCAATAAGCTGCGCGGGCCCTACCAGAGCGATAAATATAAAAATGTCATCATCCCCATGACCATCATCCGCCGTTTTGAATGTGCGCTGGAAAAGACCAAGTCCGCTGTACTGAATATGACCGGCACCAACCCCAACATACCGGACAAGGTTCTCTACAAGGCCTCCGGTTATGCCTTCTATAACAAAAGCCGTCTGTCCCTAAGTAAGTTATTGGATGATTCCGCAAACATCGCGGAGAATTTCACCGCCTACCTGCAAGGGTTCTCCCAAAATGTCAAAGACATCATTGCCAATCTGGAGTTTGAGAAGGAAATCATCAAAATGGATAAGCATAACCGCTTATATGGTGTAGTGGAAGCCTTCTCCGAGGTGGATTTGGACCCGGCGATTATCGACAATGTAAAGATGGGGTATATCTTTGAAGACCTCATTCGCCGTTTCTCTGAAAATGCCGAGGCTGGCGACCATTACACTGGCCGCGATATCATCAAAGTCATGGTGGAAATTCTCCTGGCTGAAGGTGCCGATGATATCTTTGACGACCACAAGGTGGTAACGGTGCTGGACCAGGCCTGCGGCACGGGCGGCATGCTTTCCACTTCCTACAACTGGATTAAACGCTTCAATAATACGGCAGAGGTCAAGCTATTTGGCCAGGAAATCAATCCGGAGTCCTACGCCATGTGCGTGGCAGAAATGCTGATTAAGGGCGAGGACGCCGATAAAGTCCAGCATGTGGATACCATGAAAACCGACAGCTTCCCCAACCAGAAAATGCGGTTCGTCATCGAAAATCCTCCTTTTGGGCAAGCCTGGGGCGGTAAAGATGCTTCCGAAGGTGTTGAAACTGCCGTCAAAGATGAATTTGCCAAAGCCCATAGCCGCTTTATGGCTGGCCTGCCTGGCACTGGCGATATGCAGCTGTTATTCATGCAGTCCGCCATCGACAAGATGGACGATACCAACGGGCGGGCGGCTATTATCGAAAACGGCAGTCCACTCTTTGCTGGCAGCACCGCCTCCGGTGAAAGCCAAATTCGCCGCTATATGTTAGAACATGACCTGGTTGAGGCCATTATCGCCCTGCCTACTGACCTTTTCTATAATACCGGCATCGCCACCTATATCTGGATTCTCTCCAAAAACAAACGGGAAGAACGTCAGGGGAAAGTCCAGCTTATTGATGCCACCCAGCTTTATCATGGCCTACGCAAGTCCCTGGGCAAGAAACGCAACGAAATCACCGCCGAGGATCGGGAATCTATTGTAAAGCTCTATGCCGACTTCACGGAAAACGAAAACAGCAAGATTTTCCGCAACATGGAGTTCATGTACCGGGAATATGCCGTCATGCAGCCTCTCCAGCGCAGCTATGCCATTAACGAGGAACGTATCGAAAATATGCTGGCCAAAGGCTCCTTGAATTCCGTATACGATGAAGGAAAGATTGCCGAGCTGCAGGCCAAGGATGACCTGTCAGACAAGGAAAAGGATAAACTGGCGGACATGGAAGCTGGCCAGCCCCTCTATGAGTCAATCCTTGCCACCCTGCGCGGTGCCATTTCGGATAAACTCTACCTGTCCCCTGGGGAATTTGAGCCCGTACTTCAGGAGGCCTTGAAGCTCCTAGCTACGGAATTTGAAACCCGCAAGACCTTATTCAAAAAGATTATGGACGGCCTGTCCCTGATGGATAAAACGGCCGAAATCCAGCGAGACCGCAAAGGCAATATCCTCTACGACAAGGAAACCAAAGACACAGAGATTGTCCCCTTCGAGGAAAATATCGAGGATTATATGGCCCGGGAAGTCCTGCCCCATATCCCAGATGCCAAGGCCTTCTTTGAAGAGGATATGAGCAAGAAAAAGCCCGTCATCAAAACCGGCGCCGAAATTCCCTTCACCCGCTACTTCTACAAATATGTGCCCCCAAAAGCCAGCGACGAACTGGCGCAGGAGTTCCTGTCACTGGATAAAAGCGTCAACGAACGTATTGCAAAACTCTTTGGAGGCGCATTATGAGAAAAATGAAAAATAGCGGGATTGAGTGGATTGGTAATATTCCTCCTTCATGGAATATTTATAGATTGAAGTATATTGTTAAGTCACCCTTACAGTATGGTGCAAATGAATCAGGATTAGACTATACTGAAGACCTACCTCGTTACGTTAGAATAACAGATATTGATAATAACGGAAAATTAAAAGATAATGACAAACAATCTTTAGATTTATCTACGGCTAAACCATATATATTAAAGGATAATGATATTCTTTTAGCAAGAAGTGGCGCTACTGTAGGAAAAGCCTTCTTATATCATG
>CALYVJ010000104.1 GCA_945494195.1 uncultured Selenomonas sp.
TCACTATGGATTTTTATTTTTGATCAACTGTTCAACTTCATTTTACAACGAACCAAGAAAAGTTTTTACATATGGAGAATAATTGATGTCACGCGATAAAGTTACTGAAGAGATTACCCTTCTGGGAAAGAAGAAGGTAAACTATCATTATGATTACTGCCCGGAAATACTGGAAACTTTCCAGAACAAACATCCGGAAAACGATTATTGGGTTAAATTCAATTGTCCGGAGTTTACGGCACTTTGTCCGATAACGGGACAACCGGACTATGCTACGATCTATATCAGCTATGTGCCCCAGGAAAAAATGGTAGAAAGCAAATCGCTGAAACTATACCTGGTTAGCTTCCGCAATCATGGCGATTTCCATGAAGACGTAGTAAACGTCATCATGAAGGACTTGATTAAGCTCATGGACCCGAAATACATTGAGGTTTGGGGCAAGTTCCTGCCGCGCGGTGGCATTTCCATTGATCCGTATGCAAACTATGGAAAGCCTGGTACGAAGTACGAGGAGCTGGCTTGGCACCGCTTTGCTGAGCATGACATGGTAGCAATGGATAAAGTGGATAATCGCTGATTAGTTTGTGAACAGGAAAGGGGTCAGTATGCCGTTGAAACATCAGAAGCGTATTGCATTGGTCAATGATATTACTGGTTTTGGGCGGTGTTCCGTGGCAGTAGAATTGCCGTTGATATCCGCCATGAAGATACAGGCATGTCCGATGCCGACTGCAATTCTTTCCGTTCACACGGGATTTCCCGACCATTTTATCGACGATTATACAGACTGCATGCGGCCTTATATGGACAGCTGGGAAAAAAACCGGCTGTCCTTTGATGGTATATGCACTGGTTTTTTAGGTTCTGCTCATCAAATTGAGATTGTGGCGGAATTTATCCGCCGTTTTAAGCAGCAGGCAACCAGAGTGATGGTGGACCCTGTCATGGGGGATTATGGCAAGCTCTATAGTTCGTATACGCAGGAAATGTGCGATGAGATGCGAAAGCTTCTGATTTATGCCGATTTGGTTACACCGAATCTGACCGAGGCTTGCCTGTTGTTGGGGTTGCCCTATCCGGAGGATGGGCGGGTTTCCAATGAAGAGCTGGAATACATGGCGGGGGCTTTGGCTGACCAAGGGCCATCACAGGTTATCATCACTGGCCTCAGTGAAGGGGAGACCATCCGCAATTTTATTTATGAGGCTGGACGGGGAACTGTCCTGGAATCAGAAAAAATTGGCGGCGATCGGTCTGGTTCTGGAGATGCCTTTGCGGCTATTGTAGCCGGAAGCCTGATCAATGGCGAGAGCCTGGAACAGAGCGTTCGCAAGGCCGCTGATTTTATCAGTAAATGTCTGGCCTATGCGGTAAAATTGGATTTGCCCTGGAACTATGGTCTGCCGTTTGAAGAATATCTTAGGGAGCTGAAATGATATGTTGGTTTATGCAACCCATGAGGGCGGCAGGTACCTGCCGTTTGAGGAGAGTCTGCGCGTTCAGCCGGAAGGCAAGCGCAATCTCTATGTCAATGTGACAAATGAATGCAATTGTGCTTGTACCTTTTGCCTGCGCAATATGAAGAAGATGGCAGAAGAGTCCTCGCTATGGCTGAAAGAGAAGCCGACGGTGGAAGCATTCAAGAAGGCGTTGGATGAAGTTCCTTGGGATTATATTAAAGAAGTTGTCTTTTGCGGATTTGGAGAACCAACCATGCAGCTCGATACGTTGGTAGAGCTCCTGCACTATGTAAAAGAGACGCATCCGGAACTGCCAACTCGTCTGAATACCAACGGGTTGGGGGAATTGGAATACGGCCGTGAGATTTCCAAGGATTTCCATGGAGTTCTGGATACGGTTTCCATCAGCCTCAATGCTTCGAATGCCGAGCGTTATTATGCCCTCACACGGGCAAAATATGGAGTGAAGTCTTATCAGGCTATGCTGGATTTTGCGGAGCATAGCAAAAAGTATATCCCCCATGTTGTCCTGACAATTGTGGATCAGGTTGAGGGGCCGGAAGAAATTGCCCGCTGCAGGGAAATTTGCCAGGCGCGGGGACTTACTTTGCGGGTTCGCCCTTATGAGGCCAACTAAAAAGGAACAACATAAAAAGCCGGTTCGCATCTTTTGTGAACCGGCTTTTACTTGTTGATAACCATAGATATTAATTGTCCTTCATATTCATTTGTCTGCCTGATCCTCTCTCGAGTAAGAACCAAGCGCACTAAGGTTACTACGTATGTAGACGTTCAGCTGAAACCTTGTGATAATACATCACGTTGTGTACACCTTCTTGATTGTCATCTTGCCGTTATCGATAACGATAGGGTTCCTAAAGTTTCGATGGTTTCCAGATGATTCGTAAAGATTTACCCGGGATAGCTGCTACTTCCCTTGGACTTCTGACGTTGTGCTGCAGACTTCCACTGGCTCAGAGTACGACTGGCGGCCACCTGACCATCATTACGTCTCGCTTCCGCCTGATGGATAATCTTTTTCTTCACCGATGCACTTGCTAGTCAGCGCTAAAAGAAGCAGTGTAGCAAAGCGATATCTTCAATAAACAACCACATCCTTTCATAGTTCCAGATATGTTGTTCTTGAAGAGAGCCTGTTTCGGCTGATAAACACCTGGTACAGTTTCGACCTCCAGGACTACTTGTGTACTGGTTGGATTATCAATCTCTTCTTTACGCTTATATATTAACATATTATTCAGACGATTGCAATACTTATCGGGATTTTTTTACCTGTTCTTGGAAAAGGATCGGGTCCTTTTGGACTTTTGTCTGTCGACAAAATTTGAATAATAGCGTTATAATAAAAGGGATACATAGAAGATTGAAAGGGAGCAATGGTAATGAAACATCTCATAATCGTGCGGGGGGGCGGTGAGCTCGCCAGCGGCGTAATCCATGCGCTGTATCGGACGGGATTTCGAGTGCTGGTATTAGAGCAGGAAGAACCGACGGCAACACGTCGGCGCGTCGCCTTTTCGGAAGCCATCTATCGTGGAGAGGCAACTGTTGAGCGCATTACTTGCTATCGGGCGAAAAATGTGGAAGATGCGAAGAAGCGTTTGAAGGAAGGACAGCTGGTAATTTTAGTTGATCCAGAAGCAAAATGCGTCCGTGAGTTCAAACCGCAGGTACTTGTCGATGCAATTGTTTCCCATGAGAATAAAGGTACGAAGCGGGATATGGCTGAGCATACCATAGCATTGGGGCCGGGATTCTGTGCTGGCCGTGATGTCGATGCGGTGGTAGAAACTGGCCGCGGTCATAACCTTGGCCGCTTGATTTATGAAGGATTCTCCTATAAAGATTCGGATATCAAGAACTCAACGGTCGGTGTAGAGCATAATTGGGAGCATTTGCTGTTTGCACCGGAAAATGGCCGGCTCGAGATGCTTCGCAGCATTTCGCTGATGGTCAAGCGAGGAGAATCTGTCGCTCATCTGCATACCGATGATGGCAAGACCGTCGAACTAAAAGCTACGATTGATGGTGTTTTGCGAGGTGCGCTTCATACAGGAGTGACGGTTCGCAAGGGCCAAAAGATTGGGGATATTCATCCGACAATGGGGCAGGAAGAGTGTTTTACGATTTCTGATAAGGCTCGTTGTATTGCCGGTTCCGTTCTGGAAGCCGTCATGGTTTGGGACAGCAAACGTCCGAAAAGGAGATTTTTCCATCGTGGGTAATTGGTTTGAGGCGTTGATGAATTTTATATTTCCTCCGCATTGCCCCTTATGCCATAAATATGTAGAAAATCGGGGAGACTGGTGTAAAGTCTGCCTTTCCTTGGCCTGTCAGCCTCATCGGCTGCCTATTACAGCGCCCATGCAGTCAGTGATTGACAGTGCATGGGCGCTTAGTGTTTATCGGGGCGGTACGAGAGACCTTATCCGCGGATTGAAATATCAGGACAAGCGCAGCAATCTACCCTATCTCAAGCGTTTATTGCAGACGGCAGAGCAGTCGGCGGGGGTGAGAAAGCTGCTGGAAGAAAGCAGTTGTGCTGTTCCGGTGCCCCTGCATGAGAAACGGCAGCGGGAGCGTGGTTTTAATCAGGCAGAACTGATTTTTGGGGATTGGCTGCAGGAGCATTCGGTGCCCGTGGAGAACATGCTACGGCGAGTCCGGCCGACAAAGCCTTTGTATCCGCTTACGGCTCGTGAGCGAATGGCCAACCTGAGCGGTGCGTTCCGTTTGGGACAGGAGGGAATGGAAAAGGGAAAAACAATTCTGCTGGTGGATGATATCATGACTACCGGTGCAACGCTTTATGCTTGTGCAAAGGTTCTGCAGCAAGCTGGTGCGGGGAAAATCCAGGCGTTGGTCTTGGCAAGTGATCAAGTTTGATGGCTGTATTCGTTTTGAATGTATTTTCGAGTTGTAAACATGTATACAAATAGTGTATAATATAACAATAGAATTTAAAATTGTGTAAAGATGGAGATAGACGAAGGAGGCTTTCACTTGTTGATGAATGGTGCTCAGGCTGTGCTGGAGAGCCTGAAAAAGGAAGGCGTTGACGTCGTATTTGGTTATCCTGGTGGTGCAGTATTGACGCTGTATGATGCCGTGTACAAGATGAAATTCCCCCATATTTTGACTCGCCATGAGCAGGGTGCTGTCCATGCGGCGGATGGATATGCCAGAGCTACGGGAAAAGTCGGGGTAGTGTTTGCTACGTCGGGACCGGGAGCCACTAACCTCATTACCGGTATTGCCACCGCTTGTACTGATTCGGTGCCGCTGGTCTGCATCACGGGGCAGGTAGCGAATCCATACATCGGTAAGGACTCCTTTCAAGAGGCGGATATCTTTGGGATTACGACTCCGATTACCAAGCATAATTATCTGGTCAAGGACGTAAAGGATTTGCCGCGGGTTTTGAAGGAAGCGTTCTTCATCGCCCGGACGGGACGGCCGGGGCCGGTAGTCATCGATGTCGCCAAGGACGTTTTTGACACGAAGTTTGACTATCACTATCCGGAGTCGGTCCATCTGCGGGGCTATTCGGGGGAATATACGGGGGACGAAGAAGAAATTGATGTGGTGGCAGCAGCAGTGAAAAAAGCTGAACGGCCTTTATTGTTCGTCGGTGGCGGCATCATAAGCTCTGGTACTGCTGACCTCGTTCGTGAAATTGCAGCAGTCCTCGGTGCACCTGTCACGAGTACGTTGTTGGGGCTTGGTGTTGTTCCCGCTGATGATAAGGGCTTTTTGGGTTTTGCCGGGATGCATGGTTCTTATGCTGCCAATATGGCCATCCAGGAGTGTGATTTGCTGCTTTGCATCGGTATGCGCTTCAGTGATCGTGTTACCGGTAAGGTGGCGGGATTTGCGCCCAAAGCGAAGATTATCCATTTTGAACTCGATGAGGCGGAAGTCAACAAAAATGTGAAGGCCGATTATCGCGTGTTAGGGGATTTGCGTTGGTCTCTACCGCTGTTCCTGAACAAGCTAAAAGCAGCTGGACAGGATTTTGTGGCGGCGCACAGCCAGTGGCGCCAGCATACTGCCGCACGGCAGGCGGAGCACCCCTTCAGCTATCGGGAAGAGGGCGATTTAATCAAACCGGGAGCGCTGATAAAGAAAATCAGTTCGCTGGTGGGAAAAGATACCATTGCCGTTACCGATGTTGGCCAGCACCAGATGTGGGCGGCACAGTTCTTTGATGTGTATAAACCGCGTCATTTTCTGACTTCAGGCGGACAGGGAACGATGGGGTATGGCCTGCCGGCTGCCATGGGGGCAAAGATCGGCAAGCCGGAAAGTCCGGTAATCCTGTTTACTGGTGATGGCAGTATCATGATGAATTGCCAAGAGTTTGCAACCATTGCCGATAATGATATCGATGTCAAGGTAGTCATTGTCCACAACTGTATTTTGGGTATGGTGGGGCAATGGCAGCGCCTCTTCTATAACCATCATTATTCCCAATCGGAGCTTAAAGGAAAGACCGATTTTGTCAAATTGGCAGAAGCCATGGGAATCAAGGGGTATCGTCTGACCAAGAGGGAGGAGCTGGATTCTGTATTGCCAGCGATACTGGCGGAGAAAGGCCCGGCGTTGCTGGATGTATGGATTCCGGAGGAAGAAGATGTCCTGCCGATGGTGCCAGGCGGAAAGCGTCTCGACCAGATGGTGTTGGGAGGTAGCAAAAAATGATGAAAAAATATCTGCTGGCCGTTTTGGTCGATAATAAACCGGGGGTACTGACCCATGTTTCCGGGCTTATAAGCCGTCGTGCCTTCAATATTGAAAGTATTTCCGCCGGTTATACGGAAGAGCCGGAGGTTACCCGGATCAATATTGTGGTATCGGTAGAGTCGGAAAATGAATTGGATCAGGTAGTTACCCAGCTTTCGAAACTGATTGATGTCATAAAGATTGTCAACCTCAGTAAAGTGGAATCAATTGAGCGGGAACTGGT
>CALYVJ010000105.1 GCA_945494195.1 uncultured Selenomonas sp.
TGGCGCACTCCCGTCGAAAGACCGTTGCCAAAGGCTTTTTCCCGCAGGGGATTTAAATCGTAGCGTTCTAAATGGCTAAGGAATCCAGCTGGGTCAAGCAAAGCACTTGCCCCCTTTTTCTGGAATTCTTCCAGCGTCAGCGCATCTTCCAAATGGAAATCCCCCACGCGGCGGCGCACTAAAAAAGCCATCGTCGCTGGGATTCCCAACACGGCACCAATATCCGTACAAAGACTGCGTATATATGTGCCCTTAGAGCAATCTGTGTCGATTAAGAGGGTATCCCTGCGCTGGGCCAAGAGCTCTAACCGATGAATCATAACCTCCCGTGATGGTATCTCGACGGATTTCCCCTCGCGTATCAAATCACAGGCACGGCGTCCATTTATTTTAATGGCCGAATGAGCAGGTGGTACCTGGGTAATACGGCCGGTAAACTGTTTCAGTACCGCGCCGATTTTGTCAGCAGCCGGCAACACAAAGTCCTTCATCGACTCAAGGACTTCCCCTGTGTCATCCCCACTGTCCGTAGCAAAGCCAAACTTCACCTCAGCCCGATAGGTTTTATCGGCCAATTCGAGGTATTCAATCAGACGAGTGGCTTGTCCAACGGCAATGGGCAGGACACCAGCAGCAGCCGGATCAAGCGTGCCCGCATGACCAACGCGCTTCACATGAAGCACGCGCCGTACAAAGCCGATGACATCATGGGAACTCATCCCTGGCGGTTTTAAAATATTCAAAAAACCGCCGATTTCGAGATTTACCGGAACTTCCGGTTTTCTTGCCGTCATGCCTGTTGCTCCATGGCGGTGCGAATTGCCGCCAAAAGTTCTGCTTTTGCTTCTGGAAAGGGTTTCTGGATGGCACAACCGGCTGCCCGGACATGACCACCACCACCGAACTGCGTAGCAATCTTCGTGACATCTAAGCCCTTGGAACGCATGCTGACGCGGCAGAAATCTTTTTCCTTCTCCTTGAGAACCACTGCCAGCTCGATTCCCTCAATGGTACGGATCATATCCACCAAGCCTTCGCTTGACTCGATGGTTTCCAGCGTCGCATTGTCAAGGAACACCCCTACAACGCGTCCTTCCTGGAAAATTTCCATATGCTGCAGTGCATCAGCTAGGCCTTTGACGCTTTCATAAGGCCGGCGCTCCAGGCCTTCGGAAATGATATTCGGCTCGACACCTGCCGCCAAAAGGTCAGCACCAGCGCGCATGGTAGCTGGCGTCGTATTGGAATAGCGGAACCAGCCAGAATCCGTTGCCAGGCCCGTATAAAGACACATAGCACAATCCTTCGTAAAGGTTCCCTTCATCTCTTTAACCAATTGATAGATTATTTCCGCGGTAGCCGCACAGGTTCCATCGAGATAGAGCATATCGGCTGCATCGTCATTGGTAATGTGATGATCGATATTGAGAACCGGCGCTTTAACCACTTCGCCCACCTTGCCGATGCGGTCAAGACTCACATCCAGTGCCACCAACAGGTCGGCATCGATGCTTTGTCCTTCTTCCGGTTTCCCTATATGCTCATATCCCGGCAACATATCAAATATTGCCGGGATATCATCATCGATGAGAACCTGCGCCTCTTTGCCGAGCTCCTGCAAAAAATGCATCAATCCCAGCGACGATCCGATGGCGTCGCCATCGGGATTCGTATGTGCTGTGATGATAATCTTCTGCGCAGCGGACAACTTGGCCGCAGTTTCCCTCAATGAAATTTTCATATACTATTATTGCTCCTCAGTCGGATTTGCTTTTCCTTCCTCATTTGCTTTGATTTTTATCAGCAGTTCCTGGATATGGGCACTGTAATCCAGCGATTTATCCAAAGCGAAGGAAAGCTCCGGCGTGAAGCGCAGGCGGATGCGTTTGCCGATTTCGCGGCGGATGAACCCGAGACTGCTCGTAAGTCCAGCCCAACAATCCTTTACCTGCTGCTCGCTGCCCATGAGGCTCACGTAGATTTTCGCTTCACGGAGGTCACCCGTACACTCAACGGAAGTAACCGTCACAAATCCGATGCGCGGGTCTTTTAATTCCTGCAGGATAATCTGGCTGATTTCCTGTTTCATGAGCTCCTGAACTTTTTCTACTCGAAGCTGACTCATCGGCACACGCCCCCTTTATTGTTCCTTGTAATAATCAATCTTCCATCTCTTTCTGAGCTTCTGCCTTTGCCTTGCGTTTCTCAGCAGCTGCCTTGTTGGCCTCGGCGATAGACGTAGCAATCTCCTCCATCGTGTAAGCCTCGATGATATCGCCTTCCTTGAAATCGCGGAAGTCAACGATGGAAATACCGCACTCATAGCCTTCGCGGACTTCCTTGACCTCATCTTTGAAGCGGCGCAGCGAATCAATTTCGCCGTCAAACACTTCGATGTTGTCACGGATGATACGAATCTTGGAGTTGTTGCAGATCTTGCCTTCGAGGACATAGGAACCAGCAACGAGGGCCTTCGAGAATTTCATGACCTGACGGATTTCGACGCGGCCCTGAACGACCTCTTTGTACTTCGGCTTGAGCATGCCGCTCATAGCATCCTTGACATCGTTGAGCGCATCGTAGATGACGCGGTACGTGCGGATGTCGACATCCTCCGTGTCAGCGACCTTGCGGGCATTGGCATCTGGACGGACGTTGAAGGCAATGATGATAGCATTGGCAGCCGAAGCCAGCATGACATCGGACTCGTTAACGGCACCGACACCGGAGTGTACGATGGAAACGCGAACCTCATCGTTCTTGTTGAGTTTTAAGAGCGAACCACAAAGTGCTTCAACCGAACCCTGAACGTCAGCTTTGACCACGATGTTGAGATCCTTGATCTCGCCTTCCTGGATCTGCTGGAACAGCGCATCAAGGGAAACCTTCTTGCTCTTCATGAGCTGGTTGCGCTCGCGCTCGACACGGGCCTCGGCAATGCTGCGGGCCTGTTTCTCCTCAAGGACGGCCAAGATATCGCCGGCAGCCGGTACATCGTTGAGACCAAGGATTTCAACTGGTACCGACGGACCAGCCTTCTTGACGTTGTTGCCGCGGTCATCGACCATGGCACGGACCTTACCATAGGTCGTACCGCAGACAATGGAATCACCGATGCGCAGCGTACCACTCTGGACGAGGACCGTTGCCACCGTACCACGGCCCTTGTCAAGCTTGGCCTCGATGATGACACCGCGGGCCTCGCGGTTCGGGTTGGCTTTAAGCTCTTCGACTTCAGCGACCAGCAGGACGTTTTCCAGCAGGTCATCGATCCCCATCTGTTTCTTGGCCGAAACCGGAACCATGATGGTATCCCCGCCGTATTCCTCCGGTACGAGACCATGCTCCATGAGTTCCTGTTTGACGTGGTCCGGATTTGCGCCCGGCTTATCAATCTTGTTGATAGCCACGATGATAGGAACCTCAGCAGATTTCGCATGGTTGATGGCCTCGATGGTCTGCGGCATGACACCATCATCCGCAGCGACTACGAGGATCGCGATATCCGTAATCTGCGCACCGCGGGCACGCATCGCCGTGAAAGCCTCATGACCCGGCGTATCGAGGAAGACGATCTTCTTGCCCGAGCAGTTGACCTGATAAGCACCGATGTGCTGGGTGATACCGCCGGCCTCGTGGGTCTGCACATGCGTATTGCGGATGCAGTCGAGAAGGGACGTCTTACCATGGTCAACGTGACCCATGACCGTGACGACCGGCGGACGAAGCTTCAAGGATTTCGGATCATCCTCAATCTCCGGGATTTCCGTCGGATCAACATCTGGCGGCAACTCCTCACAGGTGACACCGAACTCCGAAGCAACCAGAGCTGCCGTATCGAAGTCGATTTCCTGGTTGATGGTCGCCATGACACCCATCAGGAAGAGCTTCTTGACGACTTCTGCTGCCGTGTAGCTCATCTTCGATGCCAGATCTTTTACGGCGATACTCTCTGGCAGCTTGATGTGTTTCGGACGAGCAATCTCGACCTTTGGTGCCTGCTGCTGATTATTGCCGCGGCGGTTGTTACGGCCATTGCGACGGTTGTTGCGCTCGTTACGGTCGTTGCGATTATTGCGGTTGTTGCCCCCGCGATTATTGCGCTCATTGCGATTGTTGCGGTCATTGCGCTCACCACGGTTCTTGCCACCGCGGTCATTACGGTCATTACGGTCGTTGCGATCGTTATGACCGCCATTGTGACTACCCCCATGATTCTGGCTGCTTTCCGTCCGGCGTTCCCCATTGTTATGGGCGCCATTGCCGCCATTATTCTGGTTATGGTTGTGGCTGTTGTTATGCGAATTGTTCTGCTTCTCCGCATGATTTACCTGTTTGGGATGCTCTTTCTTCTCCGGTGCAGCCTTCGGCTGATTCTTAGCAGCTGGTGCTGATTTCTTCTCGAAATGATTCTTGATTGCATTACGTTCTTCGTCACCAACACTGCTCAGATGATTTGCCACTTTATAATTACCTTTCTTCAAGATATCCAGTACAACTTTGCTCTCCGTATGGAATTCTTTTGCCAATTCAAAAACTCTGTATTTGGACATCGATCCACCCCCGATTATATCATAGCGATTCCTCCATTAACTGGTGCAGTTTCTTGGCAAATCCCGCATCGGTCAGTGCAGCTGCTGCCCGGTATTCTTTTCCGAGACAAGTGCCCAGCAACTCGCGGTTAAGCCCTTCTGCATAAGGAACCTCATATCTATTTGCTAAACCTATATAGGTCTTTTTTGATTCATCAGCTGCATCGGCGGCAATCAAGAGATAGACTGCCTGTTTTTTCTTCATTGCCTGCTCAACCGCGAAGGCACCAGAAACAATCCGGCGCGCCCGCTGAGCCATGCTCAAAAGATTTGTGATGCGCTGTTCTTTTGTAAATGCCATAGTTATTCCTCTGTCCGAACCGCCTGAAGGTTTTCAAGCTGTTGCTCTAATTCCTCGTAAACGGCAGGATCAATAGCATTCTTGAAGGAACGCTCGAGGCCGTGATTCTTGCGTGCGGCCTCAAAGCATTCCTGCTTTGGACAGATATATGCGCCACGGCCGGCTTTTTTACCCGTGGTATCCACGGAATACTCGCCTTCCGGACTGCGTACAATACGAATAAGTTCCTTTTTCGGATGACTTTCCTGGCATCCCAGGCACATCCGCTGCGGAATTTTCCTCGTCTTCAAAATCATTCACCCTCTGCTGTGAAAGACTCGTCGCTCTCGACCTCGACTTCGTTCATGTTCGCATCGAGCTGTTCATCGGCAGCCTGCGACTCGCTCTTGATATCGATTTTCCAGCCCGTAAGTTTGGCAGCCAGACGAGCATTCTGTCCTTCTTTGCCAATAGCCAGCGACAACTGATAGTCCGGAACGACAACGCGGGAAACCTTTTCCTCCTCGTTGACTGCTACCGATACGACCTTGGCCGGGCTCAGTGCATTGGCGATGAACTTAGCCGGATCCTCGCTCCATTTAACGATATCGATTTTCTCGCTGCCGAGTTCGTCGACGATGGCCTGAACGCGCATACCGCGATGGCCGACGCAGGAACCAACTGGATCGACATCCTCATCTTTGGACCAAACCGCAATCTTCGAACGATTTCCCGGCTCACGGGCAACCGACTTGATTTCAACGATACCTTCCTGAATCTCCGGTACCTCGAGCTCAAAGAGACGCTTCAAGAGACCTGGATGCGTACGGGATACGACAATCTGCGGGCCTTTGTTGGTCTTTTTGACTTCCACGATGTAAGCCTTGATGCGGTCACCATGCTCGTAGCTTTCCGTCGGAATCTGCTCAGCCGGAGTCAGTACAGCCTCCGTCTTGCCGAGGTCGATAAATACGTTGCGATTTTCAATGCGCTGCACGAGCCCCGTCAGGATATCGCTCTCGCGGCTCTGGAATTCCTCATAGATAATGCCGCGTTCTGCCTCACGAATGCGCTGAACAACGACCTGCTTCGCCGTCTGAGCAGCAATACGGCCAAAGTTTGCCGGCGTTACTTCAATCTCAATAACGTCGCCTACCTCGTAATCCGGGCGAATCGTACGAGCCTGAGCCAGCGAAATCTCCGTAATATCGTCTTCCGTGTCCTCCACAACCGTCTTGATCGCGTATACGTGATAATGCCCCGTCTCGCGAGAAAGCGTTACACGGACATTCTGTGCCGAGCTGAAGTTGCGCTTGTACGCAGAAATCAAAGCTGCCTCGATAGCTTCAAACAGCACCTCTTCGTCGATGCCCTTTTCTTTACCGAGCTCACGCAGTGTCTCCAGGAACTCCTGTCCATTATCCTTCGCTTTCGTTGTTTTTCTTGCCAAAATCTTATCCTCCCAATTATAAAAGGCCTTTGGTTACAGCCTTAAAAATCAATATGCAGGCGAATTTGCGCTGCCTTCGAAAGTTCTACGACTATAGAATCGTCCAGCGTGATAGCTTTGCCA
>CALYVJ010000106.1 GCA_945494195.1 uncultured Selenomonas sp.
GTGCAAATTTTTATAAAGAGCGATGGATTCCGGCTGGGTAGGGAGAGAAAAAATTGCAAAAAAAAGGAACTGCCTTGGGGCAGTTCCTTTTGACGTTTTTATTTAAACAGAGCGATGAATTTATTGAGCTGTTCAGCGGCCTGAGCTACCCTTGCCAGATGGGCGGTGATTTCTTCGGTGGAGGCAGCCTGCTCCTCGCTGATGGCACCTGTCGATTCAATCGTGCGGGAGATTTCGTTGACGGCGGCATTCATTTCTGCCAGCGTGGACTGAATCTTTTCCGTAGCTTCACGGGACTGTTCAGCGAGCTTCCGGACTTCTTCGGCAACAACGGCGAAGCCGCGGCCCTGTTCGCCAGCACGGGCAGCCTCGATGGCAGCGTTGAGACCGAGCAGGTTTGTCTGTCCTGCAATATTGGTGATAAAGTCGATGACTTTCAGCGTGTCAGCATTGCGCTCTTGCAGGAATTTTGCCTGCTCGACAGACTGCTGGCCGGCTTTTGCCAGTTCCCCGGCACTCTGTGCGACCTGTTCGACGGCATCGTAGACGGTCTTGGTGGCCGTGGTAATGTCCTCGATGGAACGGACGAGATTCATGTTGCTTTCCATATCTACACCGGTGCTGATCGTTCCGATGACGTTGCCATTCACGCCATGAATCGGTGAGAAAATCGTCTTGATGGGCACACCGTAAACACTGGCATCCTGATCGTCATAGGTAATGCGGTCGTACTTGATGCATTCTTGGATGGTAGGAATGTCTTTGATCGGCATACTGGGGTCGATTTTGATGTCGAGTTTCTTGCCTTTTACATAATCAATATATTCCGTGAGATTGGTAAGACCGATGACAACATCTTCGCGAACAATATTATTGATATAAGGAATTACTACTTTGAATGCGTTCAAAATGTCTTCATCGGTTTTGATATTCTCTGGAAAAGCCATGTTAGTACCTCCTTCATAATACACCTTTTCTCTTCTTGTTATTCCTCGTGGTTAGGCCATATTCCTTTTTTTTTGAAAAAAATATGGAAATTGTTAATTTTCCGGTGGCATAACCGGGGGATTTACGGTATAATATATGCATTATGAAATAGGAAGATGCTTCGAACGAAAAATATAGACAGGAGTACCGATATGATTAAACTGGTTATGTCTGACATGGATGGGACATTGTTGGATGAAAAAGGCGAACTTCCTCATGGGTTTGATGATATGGTAAGTCAGTTGCGGGCGCGGGGGATTCTGTTTGCGCCCTGTTCCGGGCGGCAGTATTTTTCATTGTTGGACAGCTTTGACAAGTATCGGGATGAGTTCTTGTTTTTGGCGGAGAATGGTACGATGGTGATGTATCAGGGCCGGGAGTTGTTTTCAAGTTCCATGGACCGCAGTCTCACCCATCAAGTGTTGGCGGTGGCAGGCCAGCAGCCGTCTATTTATCGGATTTTTTGTGGCAAACAGGATGCCTATGTCTTAGAGGCAGAACACGACGCGGTGATTCAGGCGGAACTGGATAAATATTATACGCATTCGGAGGTAGTCGACGATTTTTCCCGCATTGAGGATGAGCCCATCAAAGCGGCATTTTTTGATCCGACGGGAAATGCGGCGAAGACAATCTATCCCCTGCTGGCACCGTTCCGCGACCGCCTGCAGGTGGTCCTGTCCAGTGATTATTGGGTGGATGTCATGAATGCAGATATCAACAAGGGCGTAGCTGTCCAGCAGGTGCAGCAGTATTTGCAGATACGGCCGGAGGAATGTGCGGCTTTTGGGGATTATTTGAATGATGCTGAGATGCTAGAAGCGGTAGATTATAGTTTTGCGATGGAAAACGCCCATCCGGAGATCAAAAAACTGGCCCGGTATTCTACGGACAGCAATGCCAGGGCAGGTGTCCTGCGCGGAATCCAAAGACTTATGGATAAGGGCCTTTGTGGCTGACGGCGAATGTAAACCTGTAACTTCTGTGGCGGATATGCTACAATGAGGCTGCAGGTTTTTTGTATGAGGAGGAATGATAATGAAAATTGATTACCATATGCATTTCGAAAAGGGTTCCTATGACAAGACCTGGGTGGAGGGGTTCTTCCAGGCGGCGAAAGATCGCGGGTTGGCGGAAATTGGTATCTCGGAGCATTCTCATACCTTTCCGGAATTCAAGGAACTATACTATGAAGATTTGATTTTGGACGATTCTGCTATGGGAACTTTTCAGCGGCAGTGGTTACAGTCCAATAAATTCAAATACACGCTGGATGATTATTTCCGCTTTATGGCAGAGCTGTGGAAAGAGCATACAGTCCGCACAGGAATTGAAGTTTGCAATTTTCAGGATCAGGAGAAAGTGAAGGATATCCTGAAGGATTATGATTTTGATTATGTGATTGGCTCGGTTCATTTCCTGCATGGTTGGGCATATGATTGTTCGGAAATCATAGCGGAGTGGCAGAAGCATTCCCTGCAGGATATTTATGAATGGTACACGGAGGAGGTCGAGAAGTTGGCGGATTCCGGTCTTTACGATGTGTTAGGGCATCCCTTTAACATCCGTCTGTTCAAGTTCTTGCCAGATTTTGATGTGACGCCTTATTTAGAACGGGTAGCCAAGGCTATGAAGAAGGCCAATATGATTGTCGATGTCAATACGGGAACATTTTATCGCTATCCGATTGCGGAGATAACGCCATATCCAGATTTTATGAAAATCGCGGCCCAATATGATTTGCCCATTATCACGACTTCGGATGCCCATAAACCGGAAGATTGCGGTGCGTATAATCAGCAGGCAATCGATTATGTCAAGCAGTTCGGCTATACGACCACGCTGCAATTGACTAGGAAAAAACGAAAAGTTATTGAACTTGGCTGATGACATGTTATATAGTTATACTAATAGAAATATTCGCACAATAACATTGACAGAACCCTAAGGGAAGGGTAAAATATAAGTAGAAAATTGAATAGGATTTACATATTTGTTACGCGAGGCTTAAATTTTTTCATGATAAGAACGATATAACTTGTAACAAGACGTCAAAGACATCGGATTGAATTTGCATGATTGTTAGTTGATTGAAATGCTGTGGATGGTTATTTCATCAAGTTAATCAATTACGATCAGAGTGTTGATACAAGGAGTGATTATCATGAAGGTACAGATTTATTCCCAGTGGAGGGAAGATGTATTTATTCCGGTTCGCGTAAAACAGTTCACGAAGGCAGCTAGACTTATGGGACATACCAATTTCCAGGACTATGCTGAGCATCATGACGTGGCCGGCCTCGCTTCGGCAGATCGCAAATCTGCGGAGTATCTGGCAGTAGCTGAATGGCTTGATAGCCGTGAGAATGATATCAACGTGGCTGCAGGTGTCGCGTAACAAATATGCAAGATGGCGCCCTCGATTATTCTTCGAGAGGCGCCCTTTTAATGTCTTGATTCAGTTCAGTGTTATGGGTGGCTGAGGAAGGGCGATATCCATTTTCACTTCCTGGATGGCACTGGCTTTTTCCCGCATAGCCGCTGAAGTCTTAGCTGCCCAGATCTGCTGGACTTTTTTCTGGTAGGCTTCTGGGGAGAAGGGCTTTTGCTGCTGTTTTTGGACATGTTTGCGGATGATGCTCATGAATTTATCATTCAGTTGGATGTCGCGTTGTGCCAGCAGGATCTGCAGGGGGGTATCGACTAAATAGAGGTGGATGACGGAATCCCGCAGGCTTTTTTCAGTGGGCAGGAGTTCCTCTTTGAGGCCGGCGAGGGAGAAGGGGGCATCACCCCAGCCTTCTTTGAAGATGCCGTCGATTTGGTAGAGGAAGAAGAGAAGGCCGTCCTGTTCGTAGAGACCAAGCTCCATTTTACCGGTACGGAAGGCCTCAATGGCAATGATGTCCGTGTGGGAAAGCTGGAGGATGAACATGCAGCCGTTGGCATCTACCTGGAACATGCCGCCGTCCAGCTGATTTTTGATGGGCAGCGGGAATGGTTCGCCAACTTGGAAATTCGTATAATCACTCATAATGGGAAACTCCTTTAAGGTTTGCAGATTTCATATAGATATAGTGTATCATATTTGGAAGCGAGTATGCTATACTAAACAAAACGGAAGAAAGAGGAGCGTGAGAGACATTGAGTCTTAATGATACTCCGCGGGCAAATCGCCTGCATATTGGCCTGTTCGGGCGGCGTAACAGCGGCAAGTCCAGCCTTATCAATGCACTTACCGGACAGGAAATTGCTACGGTATCGGACGTGCCGGGAACTACTACGGACCCCGTATACAAGGCAATGGAACTTCATGGTATCGGGTCGGTGGTATTCATTGATACAGCTGGTTTTGATGATGAGGGAAAACTCGGCGAGCTTCGGGTGCAAAAAACAGAGAAAGCTTCGGCGGAAACAGATATTGCCTTAGTGCTGTTCCATGATGCGGATATGATGGAAGAACTGGCCTGGGTAAAGAAGTTTCGCGGGACGAAGACGCCGGTGGTGGCTGTCATCAGCCAGATTGATACGCTGGCGGATAGGGGGAGGGCGTTGGCGGATAAGGTAAAGGCTGAGACCGGTCTGGCGGCGATTTTTGTCAGTTCGGCAAATGGCATTGGCATTGATGCCGTACGGGATGAGTTGATCCGCCAGCTGCCGGAGGATTTTGAGCAGCAGAGCATCACGGGGGGCCTTTGTGAGTCTGGAGATACGGTACTGTTAGTGATGCCTCAGGATATTCAGGCACCTAAGGGCCGGCTTATTTTGCCACAGGTGCAGACGCTGCGGGAACTTTTGGACCGGAAATGCCATGTGATCTGTTGCACGACGGAAGAATTGGATGGTACCTTGGCGCTTTTGAAGGAGCCGCCACAGCTTATCATCACCGATTCCCAGGTTTTTCGCACGGTTTTTGAAAAGAAGCCCGCTGGGAGCAGGCTGACTTCCTTTTCGGTGCTCTTTGCAGGGGATAAGGGGGATATCGATTATTTCACCGCGTCCGCCAAAAAGCTGGCTGTGCTGCCTGCGGATGCCCGTATCTTGATTGCGGAAGCTTGTACGCATCGGCCACTGGCTGAGGATATCGGCCGGGTGAAACTTCCTCGTCTGCTGAAGAAAAAGCTTGGTGAGAACATCGATATCCAAATCGTAGCGGGACGTGACTTTCCAAGGGATCTGACGGGATATGATTTCGTTATTCACTGCGGTGCCTGCATGTTCAATCGCAAGTACGTGCTCAGCCGGGTGGCTCAGTGCCGCCAGCAAGGGATTCCCATGAGCAATTACGGGATTATCATCGCGGAACTGCAGGGGATTTTGGACCAGGTGGAATTGCCAGTAAAATAGTAGATAGTTGATGTTCGCATCAAAATACGGTAAAATGTAACATATTTTGAGGAATTGTTCTCTTGGCAACGAGGTGAATCATGATGAAAAAAGAATTGCGATATTGGTTAGGTATTGGTATGTTGGCCGCTGGTTTTGCGGTGATGCCTGCCGCTTGCCCAGGGATTCCGGCGGCAGCGGCAAGCCAGGCACAGGATGCCGATAAGGCAGCCGAACAGGATAACTGGTATTGGCTCAGTGCGGATGACCGTTATAGTAAATTCATCGATTTGCAATCGGTGGTAGCCCAGCCGCGCAAGACGGCTGCGGGAGAAAAAGGATATGAGACAGAGGTTCAGGCTTGGACTAAGACTGCCTATAGTTATGGTGGTGCAGAAGATACCTTGCGGGATTACAAGCTGCTGAAGAAGTTTAGTGATCCGGGCAAGCTGGCATTTAGTACGGCGCTTATCTCTATGAATCCGCAGACGCGCCAATGCTGGTACTTAGAGGAGTATTTCTATGATAAGGCGGGCAACGTCTTCTGGTCGGAGAAACGCGACCCTGCTGAGCGCGATAATGACAAAAAAGGTAAGGAAATAAACAGCCAGGCCTTTGATGAGGCGTTCTATACGGCGGCTATTGACAGGGCGTTCAAGGGGGCTGGTGAGACCGCTCGCGCCAAGGCTGAGGACCGTTGGTATGATATTTTTGAGAAGAAGCAGCCAGATGGCGTGCGTTATTCAATTTCTGCTGACACGTCGACGATGCGGATGGAAAAAGACAATATTATTTTCTGGTCTTGGCAGGAAACAAAGGATGCCAACGGGAAAGCGGTAGATGTCAAGCATCAGAAACTGGCAATCAATCTGCCAGAGTCGACCATCAAGGTCATTAGCGGAGACCATTGGACACCGCAGCGCGGCTGGCAGAGCATGGAGAATGAACTGGATGGCCATTACCGCATGATTCCTGAAACCTCGGCAGAGCATCAAATGGTGGAAAAACTTCGGAAATACGTGACCACCCATGATGATTGGGTACATCGCTACGAGCGGAAGTACGACAGGACCTGATGATTTAGCCTTCCTCGCAAGAGGGAGGTTTTTTGTTTGTCAT
>CALYVJ010000107.1 GCA_945494195.1 uncultured Selenomonas sp.
GAAGTTTATCTGCGCAAATCTGTTGTTGCGGATCCGCTGTTCAATCGTGTCAACACGAATGATAACACGCCGGGCGTTATCTATACGAAAATCGTTCCGGGGGACAAGCTCAAGATGACGGTTGCACCGAAAGGCTTTGGTTCGGAGAATAAATCCGGCGTTAAGATGCTGGTTCCGGCCGATGGCGTTGAGGGCGTAAAGAAGGCTGTTATGGATATCATCCTCCATGCAAGCATGAATCCGTGCCCGCCGATGGTTGTTGGTGTTGGTATCGGTGGCACCATGGATCGCGCTGCCCTCCTCTCCAAGAAGGCACTGACTCGTTCCATTGATGAGCGTAATCCGATGCCGGAATACGCAAAACTTGAGGGCGAACTCCTGGATCTCATTAATCAGACGGGTATCGGACCGCAGCTTGGCGGCTCGACCTCCGCTCTTGCAGTCAATATTGAGTGGGGCCCGACGCATATCGCAGGCCTGCCGGTCGCTGTAACGATCTGCTGCCACGCAATGCGTCATGCATGCCGTACGCTTTGATTTGAGATAGGAGGAATAACAATGGCAGAACCAATTAAAATTCAGACTCCGTTTACGGAAGAGAAATCCCGCCAGCTGCATGCTGGTGATGCAGTCCTGATCAGCGGTACGATTATCGCTGCTCGTGATGCGGCGCATAAGGCAATGACGGAAGCACTTGCTCATGGCGAGAAGCTGCCGGTTGACTGGACGAACCAGATGGTCTATTACCTGGGACCGACGCCGGCTAAACCGGGCGATCCAATCGGTTCCTGCGGTCCGACGACTTCCGGCCGCATGGATGCTTATACGCCGACGATGCTCGATCAGGGTATCAAGGGGATGATCGGTAAAGGTTCCCGTTCGGAGGCTGTTATCGAGTCCATGAAGAAAAACGGTGTTACGTATTTTGCTGCTGTTGGCGGTGCTGCTGCCCTGATTGCAAAGTCGGTTAAGAAATATGAAGTACTTGCTTATCCGGAGCTTGGTCCTGAGGCTGTAGCAGCTCTTACAGTTGAGGATTTCCCGGCTATTGTTGTTATTGATTGTGAGGGGAACAACCTTTACGAGACGAATCAGGCTAAGTATCGTACGCTGAAAGACTACTGATAGAAGTATTGGAATTATTTTAGGAGGTACAGAATGTTTCACACAACTTTTTATCTGCGTCGCCTGCATTCTTTAGTGGGTCTCCTGGTTCTGGGTATGGTTCTCTTTGAGCATATCTTCACCAACTCGATGGCCCTCGGCGGCGCTCCGGTGCTGAATGGTGCACTTGCAACGATGGAGCTTATCCCGAAACCGATTTTCCTTGCTCTCGAAGTCGGGGCTATTGCGGTTCCGCTGCTGTTCCATGCTATTTATGGTATTTACATCTGCCGTCAGGCGAACAACAACCCGGGCCGTTATGGTTACGTCCGCAACTGGCAGTTCGCGTTCCAGCGCTGGACGGCTTGGCTCCTGGTCTTTTTCCTTGCTTGGCATGTATTTGATCTCCGTATCTTTACGAAGGCTATTAGCGGTACGCCGATTTCCTATGAACTGCTCCATAGCATGTTCACGGGCAACCCGATTATCGCAGTTCTCTACATTATTGGTATGTTCGCTGCAATCTTCCATTTCTGCAATGGTATCACGACCTTCTGCATGACTTGGGGGATTGCTAAGGGCCCGCGCATCCAGAACGTCGTTAGTCTCTGCAGCATGGGTCTCTGCGCTCTTCTCTGCCTGATTACGCTGGTATTCATGGGCAGCTACTTCGTAATGTAAGTGAAGTATCGCAAAGAAAAGGAGAAAATCAATGGCTAATAAACCTGAAAATAAGATTATTGTCGTAGGTGGCGGCCTCTCTGGCCTCATGGCTGCGCTGAAAATCTGCGAAGGCGGCGGTAAAGTAGACCTGTTCTCGTACTGCCCGGTAAAACGTTCTCATTCCCTGTGTGCACAGGGTGGTATGAATGCTTGCATGGATACCAAAGGCGAGCATGATTCCATTTACGAGCATTTCGATGATACGGTATACGGCGGTGACTTCCTGGCTGACCAGCTGGCTGTAAAAGGCATGGTTGAGGCAGCTCCGAAACTCGTCAAGATGTTCGACCGCATGGGCGTTCCGTTCACGCGTACGGCAGAAGGCGTTCTCGATCTCCGTAACTTCGGTGGTCAGAAAAATAAACGTACGGTATTTGCTGGTTCCACGACGGGCCAGCAGCTCCTCTATGCTCTTGATGAGCAGGTTCGCCGTTGGGAAGTCAAGGGCGGCGTCAAGAAATATGAGTTCTGGGAATTCATCAAAATCATCAAGAACAAAGATGGTGTCTGCCGTGGTATCGTTGCTCAGAATATGAATTCCAACGAAATCGTTTCGTTCCCGGCTGATGTTGTCATCCTCGCAACGGGTGGCCCTGGTCAGGTATACGGCCGTTGCACGGCTTCCACGATTTGTAACGGTTCGGCAGTATCGGCTGTTTATCAGCAGGGGGCTGAAATCGGCAACCCGGAATTCCTGCAGATCCATCCGACGGCAATCCCAGGTTCGGATAAGAACCGCCTGATGTCTGAGGCTTGCCGTGGTGAGGGTGGCCGCGTATGGGTTTACCGTGAGAATCCGGAAACTCATGAGAAAGAGCGTTGGTATTTCCTCGAGGATATGTATCCGGCATACGGCAACCTCGTTCCGCGTGACGTTGCTTCCCGTGCTATCTATAAAGTCGTTGTTCACATGGGCCTTGGCATGCAGAACCCGAACCGTGTATACCTCGACCTTTCCCATATTCCGGCTGATTACCTCGAGCGCAAACTTGGCGGTATCCTCGAGATGTATGGTGACTTCGTAGGTAAAGACCCACGTAAGGTACCGATGGAAATCTTCCCGTCGATTCATTATTCCATGGGCGGTATCTGGGTTGACCGTGAGCATCATACGAACATCCCGGGCCTCATGGCTTCCGGTGAGTGCGACTATCAGTACCATGGTGCTAACCGTCTGGGGGCAAACTCCCTGCTGTCGGCAACTTATTCCGGCACGATTTCCGGTCCGGAATCCCTGCGCCTGGCTCGCAGCGGCAAACTCGGCGATGCCCTTACGGAAGCAGAGCTCGAGGCAGCTCGCAAAGAGTGCGTAGAAGAGTTCGATCGTATTCGCGCAATGAATGGTCCGGAGAACGCACATCAGATGCATCATGAACTCGGCGACATCATGTACAAATATGTTTCCGTTGAGCGTGATAACAAAGGCCTTGCGCAGTGCATGAAAGAGCTTCATGAACTGCTCAAACGCTGGGAAAACATCGGTGTTACGGATCATGGCAACTGGGCCAACCAGGAAGCAATGTTTGTTCGTCAGCTCCGCAACATGATTATCTATGCAATGGCCATCACGAAGTCCGCCCTGCTGCGCGACGAGAGCCGTGGTGCTCATGCGAAGATTGTCCTCAAATCCGACTATGATCAGTGGGATGATGCGAAGAAGAAAGCCTTCGATGAGAAGACCGGCAAGTATCATTTCGATGCTGAGACTGGCCGTGCTATGACGGATGATGGCAATGATGATCTCGTATTCTTTGGCCGTGATGATGAGAAATTCATGTACACGACCGTGGTTTCCTTCGATGCTGCAAACAACGAGCCGGAGGTTTCCTATCGTGAGTTCGAGCATTCTCTCATCAAACCGCGTCTGCGTAACTACGCTGTAGCTAAGAAAGAGTAATGGGGGAGGACAAATAGAATGGCAGAACAGAAGAAAGTCAGACTCGTTATCGAACGCCAGGACGGCCCAAATGATAAGCCGTATACGCAGGAGTTCGAAGTAGATTATCGTCCGGGCCTCAACATCGTTGCCGCCCTGATGGAAATCCAGAAAAATCCGGTAACCGTTGACGGCAAGAAAGTCGCTCCGGTTGTTTGGGAATGCAACTGCCTGGAGAAGGTTTGCGGCGCTTGCATGATGGTTATCAATGGCAAGGCTCGTCAGGCTTGCTGCTCGCTGGTTGATAACCTGGAACAGCCGATTCATCTGGCTCCGGCTCGTACGTTCCCGGTTATCCGTGACCTGCTCATCGATCGTTCCGTTATGTTCGAGAGCCTCAAACGTATCCATGGCTGGATTGAAGTCGATGGCACTTGGGATGTCAAAGACGCTCCGATTCAGAACCCGCATACGGCTGAGACGGCCTATGAGATTTCGCACTGCATGACTTGCGGCTGCTGTCTCGAGGCATGCCCGAACGTTGGCCCGCAGTCTGACTTCATCGGACCGTCCCCGACGGTACAGGCATATCTCTTCAACCTTCATCCACTCGGGAAGTTCGATGCTCCGACGCGTCTGAACGCTCTGATGGAAAAAGGCGGTATTACGAGTTGCGGCAACAGCCAAAACTGTGTCGAGGCTTGTCCGAAGAACATCAAATTGACGACATATCTTGCTCAGCTCAATCGCGATGTCAACAAACAGGCACTCAAGAATATCTTCAACAAGTAAGAATTAGCAAGAACGATAAAGACCTGCTCAGTATGAGCAGGTCTTTTTTGTTTTCCTGGAAACTTTTTGAAGCCAGATGCATTGCCGCTGGCTATAAGACTTGATTCTTATTAGTGTTTTGGTATATGATAAGAGGAGATCAGGTGAATACCCTATACGTATAATTTGGCAAATAGGATGATAATTATGAGAAAGAATAATCGTATTCTCTTGAGCCCATGTTTGAAACGTTTTAAGTTCTTTTTTGATCTACTAAAGAAGACAACCGAGGATTATCTTTTCTTTGCAGATTTGCAGGAAAACATTGTAATGGTATCGCCGAATTTGGTGCAGGATTTTGAATTACCCAGTGAGGTCATGGAAGGTTTTGATGCAAATTGGGCACCACTTATTCATCCAGAGGAGCGAGAAAACTATTTAACTTCGATGCGCAGTATTCACACTTCGCAGAGTTTTTTTGAGCATGCGATGGAATACCGCGTTAAGAATCGGAAAGGCGAGTATATATGGCTTCGAAGCCGTGGACGCGTTGGAACAGACCGGGACGGAAAACCGAGTATGTTTGTGGGCATGATGTCGAGGATGGCACAGCGCAACCAGGCTGACGAAGTCACAGGGCTCTTGAATAAATATCAGTTTGAGCACGCGGTTAAGCGGGCATTGGCGGAATATCGTGCAACTGGCGAAGGTGGAGCAATCCTGGTAGTTGGTTTGGATAATTTTAAGATTGTCAATGAAACATACAATCGCTTGTTAGGGGATCAGGTATTAAAGCGTGTATCGCGTTTGATTGCCAATGTCCTTCCCCCGGCTTTGACGCTTTTCAAACTCGATGGGGATGAGTTTGGTATCATCTATCCGGGCGCTGGCGAAGAAGAGGTAAACGATATCTTTGCCAGCATGCAGAATGCACTTTCGCGGCCTCAGGACATTGATGGGCACCAGTATTTTTGTACGGCTTCCAGCGGTACGGTGTTTTATCCCGCTGCTGGCAAGGATTACTTGATCCTTCATAAACATGCAGAAGCAGCGATGGATATTGCCAAACGAGAGGGCAAAAATCGCAATGTGATGTTTAGCAAAGAGGAATACAACCGCTGGGTTCGCTCGATTTCCATGCGCGACAGCCTCTGGGATAGTGTAGAAAATGGCTGTACGGGATTCAGCCTGTTTTTCCAGCCTCAGGTCAGCGCGGTGGAACAGAAACTCATCAGTGCTGAGGCACTGTTGCGTTGGAAAAATCCCAAGGGGCGTATGGTAGCTCCCATGGAATTTATTCCGATTTTGGAAGAGACAAAACTCATCATTCCGGTGGGTAAGTGGATTTTTGAGGAGGCTGTCAAGACCTGTAAGCGTTGGCGGCAGCAGATCCCGGATTTCCGTGTCAGCATCAACATGAGTTATGAACAGGTCAAAGACCTTTCGTTCAAAAAATTTGTAGCCGAATGCCTGCAGCGCTATGATATGCCGCCAGAAGCGATCATTCTGGAACTTACGGAAAGCAAGATTGTTGCGGATTGGAGTTTTGTCAACAAGCAGTTTGATGAATTCCGCCAGCAGGGCTTGGCAATTGCCATGGATGACTTTGGTACTGGTTACAGTTCCCTGGCTTCCTTTAAGTATCTATGCTGCGATATCGTAAAGATTGACCGCGAGTTTGTAAAGAAGATTCTCGAGAATGATTTTGATCGCCGCTTGGTCAAATACGTGGTAGCCCTTTGCCATAGCATTGGAATCAAGTGCTGTATCGAGGGGGTTGAAGAAGAAGCTGAGTACGAGCTCTTGACAAAAGAGTGTAAGGCAGATTCGATTCAGGGATATTTGTTTGGACATCCCGAAAGCGTTGAAAATTTCGAAGAAAAGTTTTTGGTAAATTGCAAGTTGAAATTGAACAGAAATATAATCAAGAAACATTATCAA
>CALYVJ010000108.1 GCA_945494195.1 uncultured Selenomonas sp.
TAACCGCAACGCCATAATTTTTACCAGTCAAGTAGCGTTTAACCACGGAACCGGTGATAATATCCACAATCTGCTGAAGCGGAATCTTTTCCTCGGGGAATTCCTCCGGAATGACTGTAAGTGCCGCCCCAGCACTGCGCCCCATCCCCAGCGCCAGATGGCCGGCGGTGCGTCCCATCGCAATAGTAAAATACCAGCGATTGTTGGTCGTACGGGCATCTTCCATGAGGTTTTCAATTTCTGTCGTGGCAAAGGCCCGGGCTGTTTCAAAGCCAAAAGTCGGAACCCCTTCGGGAAGCGGCAAGTCGTTATCAATCGTCTTCGGAACATGGACCACATTGATGGTACGCCCCATCTTGCGCGCATATTCCGAAACCGCTGCCGAGCTATAGGCTGTATCATCACCGCCAATCGTCACCAGATGCGTTACGCCAAGTTCCGTAAGCGTCTCAACGACCGTGCGAAGATCCGATTCCTTTTTCGTCGGGTTGAAACGCGACATCTTAAGAATGCAGCCGCCAGTCAGATGAATCCGGCTGATATTCTTGGGTTCAAGACGGACATAATTCTTTTCCCCACGACCGATGCGGGAAAAACCGTCGTAAATACCTAAAACATCCCAGCCATGACGAGTCGCCTCGTTGACTACACCTGAGATAACGCTGTTGATGCCTGGCGCCGGTCCACCGCCGCAAACAATGGCAATAACATTTTTGATACCAATCATGGAATCTCCCCCTTTTATTTGGTTACAGTGAAAGTTTTCGACCTTTTTTCAAGATTTCCTGCTTGTTTTGATGGATTTTTTTGAAAATTTACGACAACTAACCAATAAAAAACTTCCTGATATCATATCAGGAAGTTTTTTATCAATGACGTCCCATCTTGGAACGATTGCCAAAATTTGTTTTTGTTTTCTTTGACGCAACCGTACGGCGGCTCCGCCCGTTGCGGCCCTTATGGGATGCACCTTTGCGATTGGCATACTTGGAAAGCGGCTTTGCCTTCTTCTTCTTTTCTTCGCGTTTTTTGCGGATTTTCTGCAGGATCTGCGCCTGCTTTTCCTGGTGCTTGTGATGGCGCTCTGAATGCTCCTTGCGGATACGATTCTTGATCCCCGTTTCGATGCGGCGCAGCAAATCGTACTGCCGTGCATTGACAAAGGTTACCGCCTTGCCCTGTTGGCCCGCACGCCCGGTACGACCAATACGATGGATGTAACTTTCCGCATCATGGGGAATATCGTAGTTGAATACATGGGTCACACCTTCAATATCCAGGCCTCGGGCCGCAATATCCGTCGCACAAAGTATCTGCAGCTCCGCTTTCCGGAAGCGCTTAAGTACCAAAGCACGCTGCACCTGGGACAGGTCACCATGCAGTTCATCCACCAGATAGCCGCGAGCTGCCAATGCCATCGTAACCATATGCGCACGCTGCTTGGTATGGCAGAAAACCATGGCCAAATAGGGATTGTCTCCATTGATACATTCACACAGGCGATCGATTTTCTGTTCTTCAGTTGTATCGATAATGACTTGTTCAATGGCATCCAGCGTCACGTTCTCACTGTTGATTTTGATATTCTCAGGAGCCCGCATATAGCGAGCTGCCAGTGCCTTGATACGGTCCGGCATCGTAGCGGAAAACAACATCAACTGCCGGTCGTTGGCCGAAGCCTTCAATAACACTTCCACATCTTCAATAAAACCTAACCGCATCATTTCATCGGCTTCATCCAGTACCACCTTATTGACTTGTGACAAGTCAATCGTACTGCGGCGCAAATGGTCGAGCAAACGCCCCGGCGTTCCGATGATTAGTTGCGGGTGCCGGCGAAGTTTTTGTTTCTGGCGTTCAATATCCTGTCCACCATAAATAACTAGTGAACTTACCCCAGCGGCCTCACCTACAACGGCTGCCACCTTGGCAATCTGGATTGCCAGTTCGCGAGTCGGTGTTACGACTAGTGCCTGAGCTACCTCTGCCTGGGGTTTGATCTTTCCCAGGATAGGCAGCAGGAATGCCAGCGTCTTCCCCGTACCGGTCTGTGCCTGAGCAATGACATCTTTGCCAGCACGAGCCAGCGGAATAGCTGCCTCCTGAACCGGAGTCGCCTCCTTGATTCCCTTTTTACGCAACGCTTCGCATACGTTATCGCTGATTCCTAATTCTTTAAATGTTGTCATTACGACGACAATACCTCCGTACCTGTTTCCGTGATGAGAATCGTCTTCTCCCACTGAGCAGACAGTTTTTTATCCTTCGTGCGCACAGTCCAGTTATCGCTGCTATCCACCGTAACCTGCTTCTTGCCAGCGTTAATCATCGGCTCAACCGTCAGCACCATACCCGGTACTAACAGCATTCCGGTATTCGCTTCACCTTCATGGGCAACAAAGGGCTCCATATGGAAATCCTTGCCAACGCCATGGCCACCCAAATCCGTCACTACCGAATACCCATTGAGATGTGCATAATCCCCGCAAGCAGCACTGATATCCCCCACAAAATGCCAAGGCTTAGCTGCAGCAATACCGCGTTCCATGCATTCTTTTGTAACCCGCACCAGTTTCTCTGCTTCCGGCGAAACATTTCCTACCATAAACATACGGGAGGCATCTGCATAGTAGCCATCCAAGGTCGTCGTAATATCGATGTTGAGGATATCACCATCCTTCAAAATCGTCTTCGGCGATGGGATGCCATGGCAAACCACTTCATTAATGGAAATGCAGCAGCTCTTCGGAAAGCCCTCATAATTCAGACAAGACGGATAACCGCCGCGTTCGACAATGTAATCGTGAACTGCTTTATCAATAGAAGCCGTATCCACGCCCTCTTTTACCAAAGATCCAGCCAAATCCAGAGCCCCATCATTAATTACGCCCGCTTTGCGGATGCACTCGATATCATGGGCGTTATTGATAATTTTCCTTGGTGGACGGCACTGCCCTAAAAATACGTTGAATTTCATCTCTTCCAAACGTTCGTCAAAGTCGGCATGGCACTTCTTATATTTCTTGCCACTACCACACCAGCACAAATCATTTCTCTGCATAAATTGCAATATCTCCTTTATATATGGAATCAACTTCCGTGGTTCCTAATCAAATACAGCATCTTTTATTATAAAACGAATTGAGATTTTATAAAAGCCCTTTTCTTAACGGATTTGGTAACTTTTATGACCCAGTTGACCTCCCAGGTACTAACATGATATAATATCAAAAGTTTAAATTGAAAATTAGAGATTAATATGTATTGTTTTGAGGAGGTCTTCTATTGCGTAGAAAAATTAGTGCTATGCTTTTAACCGCTGCGTTCTGTTTTTCGGTTCCATCGGTCAGCGATGCGGCTGCGTTCCGTCTCGGTGACATGGGGCAAGAAGTTACAGAAATCCAGCAGGCGTTGGCCAGCTCCGGTTACGATGTAAGTGTTGATGGCGACTTCGGTCCAGCCACGCAGGAAGCGGTCCGTCAGTTCCAGAAAGATCATCATCTCGATGTTGATGGACTTGTCGGGGCACAGTCCTATGAAAAGCTGCTCCACCGCCCAATGCCGAAGGTAAAACCAGAGTCGTATATCAGCAGTGGTAATAACGTCATTGATACTGCTCAGCAGTTCCTCGGTGTTCCTTATGTATGGGGTGGTTCCTCTCCGAGTGGTTTTGACTGCTCCGGTTTCGTACAGTATGTATTCGCCCGCTGTGGTATCGACCTGCCACGGACGGCAGATGTTCAGGCAACTGCCGGCACGCCGGTCAGCAAATCCGAACTCCAGCCCGGCGACCTGGTATTCTTTGCCGGGGATTATGTGAACATTTCCCATGTGGGTATATATGTTGGCAACGGCAAAATGATACATGCCTCCACTACCTACGGCATTGCTTACGATGATTTATCCCGTGACTACCGGGTAGCACATTACGCAGGTGCCTGCCGCGTTCTCCAGTAAAAACTACGCGATAAAACTCTCTATCTTCGGACAGGGAGTTTTTCATTTGACATGGCCACTTGATTGTATTATATTAGACAGGATTGAATACTAAAAAAGGATGTGTCTACTCATGACAACCTGGATAAAGCGCCTTAGTATCATTGCGCTTATACTTTTTTTAGCCGGCTTTGCTGTTTACACTTATCGGATGCACCAGGCAGCCCGTTCTGTCCCTGTGCTCAATTACCATCAAATCAACGACCGTGATGAAAATGCCCTGACCATCCACACCGATCAGTTCGAAGCACAAATGAAATATTTGGCCGACAACGGTTTTCATACCATTACGCCAGCCGAGATGTTCGACGCTTGGGAAAACGGTACCGAACTGCCGGATAAACCGGTCATTCTCACCTTCGATGACGGGTATGTGGATAATTACCGCAATGCTTACCCAATCCTCGAAAAGTACAACCTAAAAGGTACTATTTTCCTGATTTCCGATTACGTAGGTACTTATCCCAATTACCTTACGTGGTCTCAGATTGAAGAGATGCAGGATAGCGGCCACATCGATTTCGAAAGCCATACCTTATCCCATATGGAACTGGACTCTACCAGTCCCGAGGAAACCTGGAATCAGCTTGATGGCTCAAAAAAAGCCTTGGAATGGCGCTTGAAAAAAGAGGTAAACTTCATTGCTTATCCTTGCGGTTCGTATGATGATGATCTAATCCAAATGACCAAGGATGCTGGATACCGCGCTGCTTTCACTGTCAATTACGGCGTCAGCAGTCAGAACGAAAATCCATTTGTCTTGGATCGTGTGCCAATCTTCGGCTGCACGGATCATACCCAGCTGCGATTCAAGCTGCGGCTGGAATATTCGCCGATTTTCGCACCATTAGCCAAAATCCATAAGAACCTGTTAACAGACGGCCATACTTTCTTGGCTAAATTTGTTCCGACACCATAATATGAGAATAGATTAAACGGCGGCGCCCCATCCGGAGCACCGCCGTTTCCTTATGCTTTTTCAAAGGTAAAGCTGCCATCCGAGAAGCCGATATTGACCGTATCGCCTTCCTGTACTTCCCCTTTGATAATTTCTTTCGACAATGCCGTTTCCACCGTATGAACCAGCAACCGGCGAAGCGGTCTTGCCCCGAAGTTCGGTTCAAAGCCTTGCTCTGCCAAGGCATTTAACACATCATCATTCCATCCCAGGGTAATCTTGACCTGTTTCTGCAGGCGTTCCCCCAGCTTCTGCAAAAGGATAGCCGCAATATTCTTGACCTGCTGTTTCGCTAATGCCTTGAATACGATAATGTCATCCACACGATTCAGGAACTCCGGACGGAAATATTCCTTCAATATCCCATCAACGGCTTTTTTTGCCTCATCATAATCCTTGTTCAGGATTTCCTGAGAACCAAGATTACTCGTCATAATGATAACGGTGTTTTTGAAGTTAACCACCCGTCCCTTGCCATCAGTCAAACGGCCATCATCAAGAATCTGCAACAGCACATTGAACACATCGCGGTGTGCCTTTTCAATCTCATCCAGCAGAATGACACTATACGGACGGCGTCGTACCGCTTCGGTAAGCTGACCACCTTCATCGTAGCCGACATATCCCGGAGGCGCACCAATCAAACGGGATACACTGTGCTTCTCCATATATTCACTCATATCGATGCGAATCATGCTGCGCTCATCATCAAAGAGGCTTTCCGCCAACGTCTTAGCCAGTTCTGTCTTGCCAACACCAGTAGGTCCCAAAAAGATAAAGGAACCAATCGGACGGTTGGGATCTTTGATTCCCGCCCGCGCCCGCAGGATTGCCTCGCTGACTGAACTTACGGCCTCATCCTGCCCAACGACACGCGTATGCAGGACTTCCTCCAAATGGAGCAGCTTCTCTCGCTCGCCCGTCATCATCTTAGCCACGGGGATTCCTGTCCAGCGGCTGACGACCTTGGCGATATCTTCTTCACCGACCTCTTCTTTCAGCAACGGATCATCCTTGGATTTGTTTCCGATTACCGCTTCTTCCTCCTGCAGTTTCTTTTGCAGTTCCGGCAGCTTGCCATATTTGAGCTCCGACATGCGGCTAAGATCATAGGAGCGTTCCGCAGCCTCCATCTGGCTATTCACTTCATCGATTTCTTTCTTGATTGCGCGAACCCGCAAAATAGCCTGCTTTTCTCCCTCCCATTTGTTTTTTAAAACCTCCTCTTGCCGCAAGAGTTCCGTTTTTTCCGTCACCATGCTATCGAGCTTTTCTTTCGAAGCTTCATCGTTCTCTTTCTTGAGCGCCTGCTCCTCAATTTCCAACTGCATGATTTTACGGCGGATTTCATCCAATGGGGCCGGCATTGACTCAATCTCCGTACGAAGTTTAGCAGCAGCCTC
>CALYVJ010000109.1 GCA_945494195.1 uncultured Selenomonas sp.
CGATGGGAATAATCGTGCCATCGGCATCGAGCAGCGCCTGCCCCTCGCAGTCAGACTGCGGCCCAGCCGCCTCCCCCTGCCCGGAATCTGACCCGTCAGCTTGACTTGTCAAGGCTGACGGGTCAAAGCCGCCGAACCTCTGGGGATCTTCGGCGATGGTTTCTGAGGCCTCCGCCGCCGGATAATGGGTCTGCCGCTCCTGCTGGAGCTCTGCCTGGGCAGCAGCAAAGCTGATGGAGGGCTGGCTGGCCGGCCGACGGACGGCCTCGTAAATCGTGCGCGGCGCGCTGTCATGGCTGTGGTCAGCTGCCGGAACCGGCCGTACGGGTTCCTTTGCCGGCACGAAGCGCATGGGCTCCATAGTATAGTTAGGCCGCGGCTTCTCCACCACTGCAGCCACCTCGCCCAGGCCGCGGTCCGAGGCGGGACGGATGGCGTCCAGCACCGCTTTGTAGACGGCTTTGAAGATAAGCCCCTCGTCCTCGAACTTCATCTCGCTCTTCTGGGGATGAACGTTGACGTCAATGGTGCGCTGAGGCACCTCGATCTTCAGCACCGCTAACGGGAAGCCGCTTTTCGGGATCAAGGACTTATAGGCGTTATCGATGGCTTTGGCAATGGCGCGGTTCTGGATGATGCGGCCGTTGACGATATAGGTCTGCCAGCCGCGACTGCTCTTGAGCATCGATGGTTTCGTGATATAGCCGCTGATCTTGACCTCCTCGCTCTCGAGGGTCAAGGCCAGCAGCGAATCGGCCACATTGGCGCCGTAGATGGCCTGTATCGTGTCAAACAGATTATCATTGCCCGGCGTCACGACCGACACCTTGTTGTTGTTGATGAAATGGAACTCGATATCGGGCCGCGACAGGGCGAGCTTCACGATGAAGTCATTGATCTTCGAGCCCTCGGTGTGGTTCGTCTTGAGGAATTTCTTGCGGGCCGGCGTGTTGAAGAACAAGTCCTCCACCTTGATGGTGGTGCCAAGACCGCAGCCCGTCTCAATGATATCGGGCGTCTTGCCGCCGCTGATATCCACGCGGGTGCCCAGGTCATCCCCCTGCTGGCGCGTCAGCATCGTAAACCGCGAGACCGAGGCAATCGTGGGCAGAGCCTCGCCGCGAAAGCCCAGGGTACCGATGGTATTGAGGTCCCCCACCTCGCGGATCTTGCTGGTGGCATGGCGCAGGATGGCAAGTTTCGCATCCTCCATGCTCATGCCCTTGCCGTTATCGGTAACGCGCATGAAGCTGGTGCCGCCGGCCATGATCTCGACTTCGATACGGTTAGCGCCAGCATCCATCGCATTTTCTATCAGCTCTTTGATGACCGACGCCGGCCGTTCTACCACCTCACCGGCAGCAATCTTGTTGATGGTGTTATCGTCCAAAACATGGATAAGACTCATGCCTGTCCAGCCTCCCTCTTTGCCTGCTCCTGCAGTTTGTAAAGTTCATTCATCGCCTCTAAGGGCGTCATCGTCATAACGTCCAGTGACAGCAAAGTGTCGCTCAAGCTGCTCGCAAACAGCGAGCCCATCATCGCGTCAGCCTCAGCCACTTTTTCCGCAGGTCTTACCACCTGGGCGGCGGCTGCTGCCACCTCAGCGCCCTGCTCGGACTCCAGAGCGGCCAGGATGTCTTCCGCCCGTTTCGTCACGGCCTTCGGAAGTCCTGCCAACCGCGCCACATGGATGCCGTAGGACTTATCGGCAGAGCCCGCCACAATGCGGCGCAGGAAGGCAACCTGCGTACCGCGTTCCTTGACGGCCACGCAGAAGTTCTTGACCTTATCGTCCTCGAGGTCCGTAAGCTCATGGTAATGGGTGGCAAACAGCGTCTTGGCATGGACCTTGCTTTCGATATGCTCGATGACGGCGCGGGCGATACTCATGCCATCAAACGTGCTCGTGCCGCGCCCAATCTCATCGAGAATCACGAGGCTGTCCTTGGTCGCATATTTCAGGATCTGCGCCACCTCATTCATCTCCACCATGAACGTACTCTGGCCGCTCACCAGGTCATCGCTGGCGCCGATGCGGGTAAAGATGCGGTCAACGGGCGAAATCGCGGCTTCCCGCGCGGGGATAAAGCTGCCGATCTGCGCCATCAGCGTAAGCAGGGCCACCTGCCGCATATAGGTCGACTTACCCGCCATGTTCGGCCCCGTGATCAGCATGATTTCGCAATCGTTATGATTGAGCCGCGTATCGTTCGGCACGAAGAGATCCCGCGTCAAGATGCGCTCCACCAGCGGATGGCGGCCGTCCTTTATGTCGATGGCGCCATCATTCGTCATGCGCGGGCGCACGTAGTTATAGGTGCTGGCAGCCTCGGCCAGGCTCGTGAGCACATCAACGATGGCGATCTCATGGGCTGTGGCCTGGATTTCCATCAGCTGGCCCTTGATGGTCTCGCGGACTTCGGTGAACAGATTGTACTCAATCTGCACGATTTTTTCCTGTGCGCCGAGGATTTTCGTCTCAAATTCCTTGAGCTCCTCGGTGATATAGCGCTCGGCATTGGCCAGAGTCTGCTTACGAATGTAGCGGTCGGGCACGAGGTCGGTGCCGCTGTGGCGCACCTCGATATAGTAGCCGAAGACCTTGTTGTAGCCAATCTTCAGCGACTTGATGCCCGTCGCTTCCTTCTCCCGCTCCTCGATTTCCTGCAGCATGGCCTTGCTGTCATGGGCAATGCGGCGGTATTCGTCAAGCTCGGCGTTATAGCCGGATTTTATTATGCCGCCTTCCCTAAGCGAGATGCCAGGCTCCTCGACGATCGAGCGCTGTAGAAGGTCCACGAGGGCATCAAAGGACTGAATGCCCATCTTGCACTCCGTAAGCACCTGCGACTTGACATTTGCCATATGCTGCTGGATGCCCGGCAGACACATGAGGGAAATCTTCAGCGCGATAAGGTCCCGGGCGTTGGCCGTCCCCACCTCGATGCGAGTGAGCAGCCGCTCGAAATCGTGGATTTCCTTGCAGTCCGCCCGCAGGCCGCCGCGCAAGGAAAAGTCCTGCGTAAGCTCCTCCACCGCATCGAGACGGCGGTTTATCAGCAACACATTGAGCAGCGGATACTCCAGCCATTTCTTCAGCAGGCGGCTGCCCATAGCCGTCTCGGTGAAGTCCAGCACGTCGAGCAGCGTATCCTTCTTGCCCCCATCCCGCAGGTTGCGCGTGATCTCGAGGTTGCGCAGCGTATAAGTATCGATGACGAGATTCTCTGACGCATCAAGATAGGTGAGCTTGTTAAGATGCGTAAGGTCCGTCATGACCGTCTCATGGAGGTAGTCAAGAAGCGTTGCGACCGCCTCTTTGGCCTCCTGATTATCGGGCCGCGTCGCTGCGTCGAAATGCTGGATGATGCGGTCGTCCACCGCCCGCGAAATCTCCGCGCGCATCGTATACGAGCAGTTGGGCAACCGCAAATCCGTAAACTCCTTAAGGGACTCCATAAAAGAAGGCTTGCCCACCACCAAGAGCTCCGGCATCGCCAGGCGGTAGAGCTCATCCAAGAGCATCTGCAGGCGGTTGCCCCCCGTGTAGATGCCGTAGAAGCACTCCCCCGTCGAGATGTCGGCACCGGCCAGCACGATGTCTTCGTTCTTCTCATAGACCAGCGCGATATAGTTGTTCTGCGCGTCTTTGAGAGCCGATTCGGAAAGCACCGTGCCCGGCGTGATGATCTTGATGATCTCGCGTTTCGTGAGTCCCTTGGCCTTCGGGTCGCCGATCTGCTCGGCGATGGCTACCTTGTAGCCACGGCTCACGAGCTTATTGATATAGGTCTCCGCCGCATGATACGGTACTCCGCACATCGGCGCCTTGTCTTTATTGCCGCTGCGGCTCGTAAGGGTCAGGCCCAGCTCCTTGGAGACAATCCGCGCATCGTCAAAAAACATCTCGTAGAAATCGCCCAAGCGGAAAAACAAGATGCTCCCGGGATTCTGCTCCTTCGTAGCCAGATACTGCTGCATCATCGGCGTAAGTTCCATGGAAATACCTCCGGTCTATTAAACCCGCTCGCCCTTCAACACCCAGGTCTGCGGTTGTGTGATCTTGACATTGATGAAATCGCCCTCCTGCTCATCGCCATGAGCAAACAGTACGATCTTATTCGTGCGCGTGCGGCCTGTCCAAGTGTCCGCATCGTTCTTGCTTTGCCCCTCGACCATGACTTCCAGCACCTTATCCTGGAGGCCCTGATTGATTTCCAAGCTGATTTCGTTCTGCAGGGCCATGAGTTTTTCGAGGCGCTGATGCTTGACCTTGTCGTCCACCTGGTTCTCCATCGTCGCAGCCGGCGTGCCCGAGCGCTTCGAGTAGATGAACGTATAAGCCGAGTCATAGCGGATTTCCCTCAGGAAGGCGAGTATCTCCGCAAAGTCCTCATCGGTCTCGCCCGGGAAACCGACGATAAGGTCTGTCGTCAGCGAAGCATCCGGAATCTCCTGGCGGATGCGGCGCACCAAATCTTTATAGCTCTCCACCGTATACACGCGGTTCATGGCTTTGAGCAGTTTGTTGCTGCCATACTGCACCGGCAGATGGATGTGCTCGCAGATATGCGCGCCATCGCGGATGGTGGCAATGACCTTGTCGCTCAAATCCTTCGGGTGCGACGTCATAAAGCGCACGCGCTCGATGCCCGGCACTTCATCAACCATTTTCAAGAGGTCCGCAAAGTCGGCCTGCTTGTGATCCTTGCCGTAGGAATTGACATTCTGTCCCAAGAGCGTGACTTCCTTATAGCCCTGGGCCACAGCCTCGCGGACTTCTGCTACGACGTCTTCTGGCAAGCGGCTGCGCTCACGGCCGCGCACATAGGGAACGATGCAATACGTGCAGAAATTATTGCAGCCGTACATGATGGGTACCCAGGCCGAGAACTTGCCGCCGCGGGCCACGGGCACATCATCGGGGAGCTCCGTCTCGCCGAGCTGGGTGTCGACGATATGACCGCGCTCGCGTTCGATTTCCTGTACGACATGCGTGAGTTCATGGACTTTATTGGTGCCGAGCACAAAGTCGATATGTGGGGCGCGCTTGATAAGCCCGTCGCTCTCCTTCTGAGCCATGCAGCCCGTGATGCCAAAGATGAGGTCCGGATTGGCGCGCTTGATATGCTTGATTTCGCCGATCTTGCCATAGACCTTATCCTCGGCCGTCTCACGCACGCAACAAGTATTCAGGAGAATGAGGTCAGCGTCCTCCATCTCCTCCACGCGCTCGTAGCCGATGGTCTTCAGCTGGCCTTCCATGCGCTCGGCATCACTGATATTCATTTGGCATCCGTAGACGCCAATAAAAGCTTTCTTCATGTAGTGAATGATCTCCTTACTCTTTTTCCTGTGCCAATGACTCCAGACGTTTGGTCACCAAATCGATCCATTCGCCATGGAAGCCGACTTCCATAAACAATTCGTCAAGGGTTTCCACACGCGGCTGCTCCAAGAACATCACCACGCGCTTCTTCTCGATCGTCCGATAGATATAGTAATCTTCCGGCAGCTGCCCCGGTGCGGGGAACACCACCGTGTATTCGTGATACATCTTATCGTTCATCGACTCGAATACCGCCGTCGAACGGGCCGCATAGGCCTTCCACTCCTCCGGCAGCCCATCGAGCAGCTGCTGCAGTTTCGCCTCGATGGCCGCAATCTCCTCGCGGTACTCGCGCAGGATCGCCGCTTCTGCTGCGGTGTCCTCCAGCATGACTGCACAGATGAAGTCACGCAATGCCGCAAAATCCGTCAGATCGTACTGCAGGAACGCCTCCGGCTTCTCCACCTTGTCCAGCCAATCCGTCAAGGACTTCTCCATCGCCGCCCGGGCCTTGGCCACCAGCAATTCATCAGCACGATGAAGTTGTTCCGCCAAATTGACAGCCAACTGCTCTGGCGTTTCGGCCCGAAGCACTTCTTCTTGGGCACATTCCCGGCAAAGGCCAATTGCCTCATTGGTAAAGGGCTCTCCATCCAGGATTTCCCCCATAACCGGAAAATCTATGCCTAATTTATCGTATACGCGGCGCTCTTGCGCCAGTTTCCCTTTCGAATAATACGTCAGCGGGCACTCGTTATATTTCACCGCCGACACCTTGCCACAGCACGAACAATGGTATTCCTTCCCAACCAGTTTCACTGGGATGTCCCGCTCCGGATTTGGTGTAAAAAACGCATAGGGTACAGTTTCCACAAAACAATAGTTGAAAACATTCAATAAGTGATCCGTAATCCGGGATGGTTCATTAGCCGTGGTGAACAGCTCCTCATTATTAGTAATCAGTAATAGTA
>CALYVJ010000110.1 GCA_945494195.1 uncultured Selenomonas sp.
GCAGTAAAGCACACGGATGGTCCGTTGCTCATAATGGCTGGTGCCGGTTCAGGAAAAACGAAGGTACTGACCTGCAAAATTGCCAATTTACTGGCGCAGGGGGTGCAGCCGTGGAATATTCTGGCCATCACCTTTACCAATAAAGCCGCAACTGAGATGCGTGAACGTGTTGACCGCATGATTGGTGAAGGCGCAAAGGATGTGTGGCTCAGTACGTTCCATTCCTTTTGTGCCCGGTTCCTGCGTCGCGAGATTGAAGCGACAGATCTTTATAAGAAAAACTTTGTTATCTATGATTCCAGCGACAGCCAGGCTGTAATCAAAGACTGCCTCAAGGAGCTTAATCTTGACCCGAAACAGTATGCACCAAGTGCTATCCAAAATGCGATTTCGAATGCGAAAAACCAGATGATGGGCCCCAGGGCCATGGAACGTGATGCCGATAATTTCTATCAAAAAAAGGTGACGGAAGTATATAAGCTTTATGCCCAGAAACTTCGCACCAACAACGCTTTAGACTTTGATGACCTCTTGATGGTTTCGGTTATCCTGCTGGAGGAAAACGAGGAAATCCGCACGAAATATCAGCGCCGTTTTAAATATATCCTTGTGGATGAGTATCAGGATACCAATGGGGCGCAGTATCAGCTGACGAAAATCTTGGCGGCCCAGCATCACAATCTCTGTGTTGTTGGTGATGCCGATCAGTCCATTTATGGCTGGCGTGGCGCAGATATCCGCAATATCATGGATTTCGAGCAGGATTATCCTGAGGCAAAAACCATCAAATTGGAGCAGAACTATCGCTCGACGAAAAACATTTTGGCAGCGGCCAATGCGGTTATTGAGCATAATGTCAATCGCAAGAAAAAAGACCTTTGGACGGAAAATGCGACCGGCGAGAAACTCACGAGCTACGAAGCCCGTGATGAACGCGATGAAGCGCAGTTTATCGCCACGACGATTTCTAAGCAGAAGAGCATCTTCAATGCATCCTATGGCGATATGGCTATTCTTTATCGTACGAATGCCCAGTCCCGCATCATCGAGGAAATGTTCATGCGCTCAGGAATTCCCTACACGATGGTGGGGGGGCTCAAGTTCTACGATCGCAAGGAAATTAAGGACATTCTTGCTTATTTGCGTGTGATTTACAACCCGCTGGACACGGTTAGTCTTTTGCGCATCATCAATGTGCCGAAGCGCGGCCTTGGTGCCACTTCGCTGGCAAAACTCACGGCTTATGCTGATGAGAACGGCTTGTCGTTGTTTGATGTCATCTCGAATCCAGAGGTGCTTGATACAATTCTCGGAATTACGGCCCGTGTCAAGAAACCGTTGGAAATTTTCTCCACCTTTATTTTTCAGTTTATGGGTTATCAGGCCAATATGCATCTTGATGATCTTATTGAAAAAGTACTGGAGGAATCTGGGTATCTGGCTGAACTTAAGTCGGAAAATAAGCCCGAGAATGAATCGCGTATTGAAAACTTGCGCGAGTTTATTGGTGTGGCCAAGGATTTCGAAAAGACGGAAGACAACCCGAATCTGGAAACTTTCCTGTCGCAGCTTTCGTTGGTCTCGGACATTGACAATGCTGATATGGAAGAGGACCGGGTCACGCTGATGACCCTTCATTCGGCCAAAGGATTGGAGTTTCCGATTGTGTTCATGATCGGTATGGAGGAAGGTCTTTTCCCACATTCGCGTACGCTCATGGAAGAAAATGAAATCGAGGAGGAACGCCGTACTTGCTACGTGGGGATTACTCGTGCGGAGCGCAAACTCTATCTTACTAACGCCCGCCAGCGGACGATTTATGGTAAATCCAATGCGTTTCCCCCCTCGCGATTCTTAAAAGAGATTCCCGATGAGTATGTAGAGCGTCTGGTAGCGCGTGCCAATGCGTATGGCTTTGCCAACGCTAACCACTACGGAGCTCAGCAGCAAAGTGGTTTCATGAGCTTCAAGCCCAGCGCTAACCAGATGGGCAACGGCGTTCATTTCCATGGCAAACCGCAATCAGCTTTTGAGGCTATGGCGGCTTTGCAAAAGAAGAATGTCAACGTACCGCCGAGCGGTGGTGTCATCCGTCCGGATACGAGCATCCAGTGGAAAGTCGGTGATAAGGCGCGGCATGGGAAATGGGGCGTCGGAACTGTTGTTTCGGTTAAGGGCAGCGGTGAAGAAGTCGAGTTAAAGATTGCATTCCCTGGGCAGGGAGTCAAGGGACTCATGCAGAAATATGCACCGATTACTAAGGCATAAAAAATTTACAAACGTTTAGGACAATACCCGCTGTGGCCAGTATGGCTGAAACGGGTATTTTTGATATTTTTATGCAAGAATAGGCATAGCAAAGGCTGGATTTCCAGGGGAGATTTAAAAAACGTCCTTGCAGAGATAAGAGTAGACAAGGAGAAAAATATAGATTACAAATTGGACGCAGTCAGGCCGTGCCGGTGGATGATGCCATCGAGCGGGCGTGTCAGGGCATGACGCAGGCAAAATTCGTTTGGTTCACGACGACAGTAGATGCTTTTGCTGAGACCGCCAGCAAGATGCAGGCGCGGTTCCCGCAGAGCATCGTCATGGGGACGACTTCCATTGCCGCTTTTTCTCAGGCAGGTATCTTCCACGACACGCTGGAAGTCCTAGCGATTGCAAGCGGCATCGAATGCGTAGGCAATGTGCTGGAGGAGGCCGACCGCTGTCCGCTCAAATATGTGGGCCGCGTGCAGGAGGCAGTCCGGAGGCTCGGGACGCACCGCGCCGATGATACGATCTGCCTGACGGCCACCAATGGCTTGATTTCCTGCGAGGAGTCGGTGCTGGCAGTGCTGAACTCGGTGCTGCGCAAGGAGAACATCCCGGTCTTCGGCGGCACCGCTGGTGACCGGGGCCTGGCCGAAAAGACGCTGGTATCGCTGAACGGCAAGGTCTATGACAAGGCCAGCGTGTTCGTTCTGCTCCGCAACCTCGGCGGCAGCATCCGTCTTTACCGCGAGAATATCTACAAGCCGATCTGCGAGCCGCTGACGGCCACTGCGGTGGATGCTTTCCATCGCAAGGTCATGGCCTATGATGGCTGCCCAGCATCGGAGATGGAGGCGAAGATGCATGGCCTGTCGGCCTCGCAGATGGACCGCAGATTCCTCGACAGCAATCCGGTGGGCCGCATCATCGGCAAGGATATGTATATCATCGCCAACGATGACATGGATACAGACCGCCGGACGATGAAATATCATGCGCGCATCTATGAGAACGACCAGATCGTCATGCTGCAACCGGACGACTATCGTCAGGTCAATCGGGAGACCATACAGAAGAGCCCGCGCGAAGTGCCGCATCCGTCGATGTCGATTATGGTCAACTGCTTGGCGCGCACGCTTCTCTTCGAGAGCGAGGGCTATGCGGATGAATTCTTCCGCAGCATGGGCACGGCACTGGGCAGCTATGTCGGCTGGGGCGGCTATGGCGAGCAGATCTATGAGCAGCATTTCAATCAGACGATGATTGCAGCGGTATTTGAGTAAGGAGCATATCATGGGATTTTTTAATTTCGGAAAAAGCAAAGAACCGCTGTACAATCAGCGGGCTGCAGAAAAGAAACAGCAGCAGGTGGCAGTGCCGAAGGCCGTGAAGGCCGTGGCACGGACCGCTGCGGCAGCACCGGCAAGACCGGAGCGGGTGGATGAGCAGATTGCCTACGGCATCGATTACCTAGATGAGCGCATGAACGAGCTCACCCAGGCCGAAGCTGGCATTGCGGAATATGTGCACAAGATGAACGAAACCTATGCGGCATCGGCCAGGTGAACGAGGACTTCGCCTCGCTCAACGACCACTTCAACAGGCTGGAGGACTATGCGCAGAATATCTCCACCATCATGGAGAAATCGCAGTCGGTAGTCAGCGATGCGGGCGACAGCGTGGGATCGCTGGCGGGCAAGATGCAGGAAATCGAGGACAAGCTCGATGAGATCACGGCGATCTTCCAGCCGCTGGAGGAAAATTTCACCAATATCAAGAAGATGTCCGAGGGGATTGAGGGGATTGCTACCCGTACGAATCTCTTGTCGCTTAATGCCTCCATTGAGGCAGCCCGCGCAGGTGAAGCTGGCCGCGGCTTCAGTGTCGTAGCGGAGAATATCCGTGAGCTGGCGGCGTCCACCAAGGAACTGGTTGAGGGCATTGATACAAATATCAATTCGCTTTATCAGTCCATTGCTGAAATGAACCGGGCTATTGAACAGACTCGCCAGAAGACATCAGAGAATGCTTCTTTTTCGGGCCGGGTGCAGGCCAGCTTTGATGACGTGACAAAAAGCACGGAAAGCGTTAGTGATTATAGCCAGCGGATTGCGGCAGGAATCCATAAGACCAGCAGCATGATGGATTCGGTAGCCGATGGTGCCAGCTCAGTAGGTGGACTGGCCGCTTCGATTCGCCAGAATATCCACGGCCTCAAAGAACTGATGAGCGAGAAGAACGTGATTGCCTGCAGCATGATCGACTTCCTGCACTAGGTTAAAGTCCTGATGAAAGAACGCCATTGATGATAAGGTGATAACGATAGCAGGCAACGCCCCCTTTTCCAGGAAAAGGGGGCGTCGTGCGTGCTGTGTATACATTCTAGTCATATTGCGAATATTAAAAAAATACAGTATAATAGGTCTAGAGAACTAGAAGACAGCAACCAATTCAGGTGGAACTGGAATTGATAAGGATTCTACAGACAGAGGGGTACTAAGAAAGCGAGGGGATTTTGTGGAAAGGTTTTATCGATGGCTGTTGTCGACGTCTTGGACGGAGCGTATGCGTGCGTACGCATTTATCGAGAAAGACCTGCGGATGCGTGATGATTGGGTGTTCGATGATGACAAGTGGGAAGAACTGAAATTATTGACCGGTCAAATTATTTCGATTCATTTCAAACGCTATCCAGCAAAGGGACTTCACGATTTTACTGAACGGCTTAAGGTGCTTTATACCTTACTACTTAACAAACTAAGCAGTGATAAGAGTTCTGGTCATCGCGTCAGCATGAGACTGTTGCTCGATATCTATGACGATGACAACATCGCCGCACGGCAGGAAATCCGCAATATGTTTGGCCGCAGAGAGTACGATGAGAGCCTTACGGTACTGGAAAATCTCTTTGCCTGCTACGAAAAGATGATGGAAGCAATCCAAAGTCGCTATGCAGTGGCAATGGGGTAAAGAAAAAAGAAGGATATTGCCTAAGTCCCGCGAATATCATATATATCAACATTAGGAGGTATATATTATGATGAAACGTTTTTGGGTAGCGGCAGCATTGGCAGTATCTGTACTTTCTTTTGGTGCGGTGTCGAATGTGGCACCGGATTTGGGCATGGTGTCTACGGCTAGCGCGGCAGAGGCTGACCAGACCTTCACAGGGAAATGGTATGATAAAGATGGCCATTTTGTAGTGAATATTCAGCCGGGAGTCATCAACAGCTGCCGTATTGTACGGACTTACGGGATCACGAATACGAACCCAGGCTCGGGGCATTATGTCATCTTGGAAGCAAATGGTGAGCATGACATGTTCATTCAGTGGGAAGGCGGTTATTGGGAAAATAATACCTATGTAGAACCCCATATTTCCATTGATGGTGGCGAAAAGCTTTCGCGCAAAGCATAAAAAGACCTTTACACAAGGTCTGGCGCGTGTTATACTATTAAAAGTTAATTTAAGTTATCTTATGTTAAAGAGTGGGTGCGAACCCACTCTTTAATCGTATGTATGGAAACAGATTATATAGGGAGGTGGATGTATGGCAGCAAAGAATATCGAAGAGGCAGTAGAGGCTATGGCAGTTGAGCTTTTGGCCGGACAAGATGTCGTAGAGCTTGTTGATGTGGAGTATGTCAAAGAGCATACGGATTGGTATCTGCGCGTCTACATCGATAAAGACGGTGGTATTGATATCGAGGATTGTCAGGAGCTCAGCGAAAAGCTGGAAGCCGTTCTGGATGAGAAAAACACGATTCCGGACAGCTATATCCTGGAGGTATCATCACCGGGGATTGACCGCGTACTGCGTAAGCCGCGCGACTACGAACGTGAGCAGGGCAAGAAGGTTGATGTCTCCCTTTATGCGCCAATGGATGGCAAAAAGGAATTGACTGGAGTTCTGACCGGCTTTGATGGCAAAGCTATCACGCTGGACGATTCTATAGTCGTAGAACTTTCGAAGGCAGCTCAAATGCGCCTGCATATTTAATTGTAAGACTGTAACGAAAGGCCGTGTA
>CALYVJ010000111.1 GCA_945494195.1 uncultured Selenomonas sp.
GGTTATAATGTTACGCTAATACATGGACTTTTAAAGGAATTGGGACTAATACATGGAACTAAATATGAACACAAACAACGAAAATGAATTGATTCAGGAGTTTCAGCGAACCGGAGATCCCAAGCTTGGATCTCTATTGGCAGACCGTTATGATTATCTGGTCACCACGGCTTGCCGTACCCTCTATATGACTTGGGCAGATCACGAAGATATCCTGCAGGAAGGACGTATCGGCCTCTTCAAGGCACTCCGCGACTTCGAGCCGGAACGCGGCGTTTCTTTCCGATCCTTTGCTACCCGATGCATCCGTTGCGAATGCATCTCCGCCATCAATAAAGCCAATCGCTATAAACATGCCATTCTCAATCAGGCACTTTCACTCAATGTCTCAGTCTTCGAAGACAATGAGAAAACCTGTTGGCTGGATACCATCGCGGATCAGGAAACAAAGTCTCCCGTGCATGATTTGATTATCCAGGATGATTTTGAAAGCTGCGAAGAAGTGCTCAAACAAATTCTGTCCCCCTATGCCTATCAGGTATTCATTTCCCGCTTGCAGGGAAACAGCTACGAGTATATCAGCCAACAGCTCCAGCACGACAGCAAATCCATCGACAATGCCCTGCAGCGCTGCCGTCGCCAGATTGCCCACTACATGGACAATCACGATGACATCGATATCGATACCCTTCGTCACTTCTGCCAGTATATCGCCAATTATTTTACAGATTCCGACGATTTGACTGCTACCGTATCGTAATATAACAGCCAAACAAAAAGAGCTTGTTATCGCAAAAGCAAGATAACAAGCTCTTTTTTTATTTGGCCGCGTCTTCCGCCGCCTTGAGGCTCTTTTCCATATTCGCCAAGACTTCTGGCGTGACACTTCCCTGGCCAGCACGCTTTAAGATCTGGGCATGATGCATAATATCTTCAATGTTTTCGATATAATCCCGCTCTGCCGCATAAAGCGTGGCAAAAATTGGCTCCTTGCCCTTGCCTAAGACTTTCTCTGCCAGTTTCTTAAGCTCTTTCAACGTCTTTCGCTGGGTCAGGATAAACCCGACGTTTTCACGGTCCACCCGCGCCAAAGCCCCATCGATCTTGTCATGGAGCTGCTGAATCTCCCGCATATTGTCCTGCAGCATGCTAAGCTGCTCTTTCTTGCGCCGCAGGCCGGCAATCTCTCCCGGCGTATGATGTACATGGCCGTGGTCATGTTGATGCCCACAGGAGCAATGTTCTTCACCCATTTTATCTCTCCTCAAAAGTTATCCGGTGTCATTCACTGCTACCTATTATACAAGAATACTGGGAAAAAGTCTTGCGAACTTGGCCATCATTTCCGGCGATAAATGATATCCCGCCGGGAAAAATACTCCAGAGGAAGACTCAGGCAATGAACCAAACGGGTAAAGGGAAACAACATCGCCAGCAGCATCCAAGATACCATGTGCAGCTGGAATACTGCCGGTACCCCATCCATCAGCGATACCTCCGGCTGCAGCAGCAGTACGGAACGGAACCAGGAAGAAATCGTCTCCCGATAGTCAAAGGTTCCCGGAATATTCGACAGGGTTGCCAGCATGCCCGATACCAAGGTGACTAAGAGTATCAAGTAAAGCCAGCAATCCATGGGGCTGGTATTGACCTTCAGGCGGGCACTGCCAGCAAAGCGGCGCTTCAACAGCAGCAAAAAGCCCCCCCAAGAACAGGATTCCCGCGGGAATTCCGCCAGCCAAAGACATCAGATGATACGTATGCTCATCCGTCCCCCCCATCTCCGTCACGAATTTGGGCACCAGGACACCGACAAAGTGGCCCCCCCAATGCCATGACCAGCCCCAGATGATAGAAGGACAGCCATAGGATACATACTCCTTGTTATCTACCAGGCCATTGCGCTTGCCGATTTCCTGATATTCCTCCTCGGAACTCCAGGTCATCGCCTCAGCTCCCATGGTCTTGGCACCCCCTGGTCCCAGTGCAATCCATTTTTCATAGAGCTTCGTATAGTCAAGTTCCGTCTCGATAAGATTCGGCATTGTCTTGCCCGGTATTGGCTCACACTCCCCCTTGCTCCAGTCGCGAATTTTACCATAGGGCTGGGCAATCTCTCCCTTGGTATCATGCTGGATGGGCATCGCCACCACATCTTTGAGCGGTTTGAGATCAGCTTCTTTGGCTACCTCCGAGACCTTTTGGGCCAGGGTGCGGAAGATATCCCAGTCAGTGCGGGATTCCCACATGGGATCAATCGCTGCCTGGAAGGGATGCACAAAGGGATGCATATCCGTCGAGGAAAGGTCATCCTTTTCATACCAGGTGGCTGTCGGCAAAACCACATCGGCATACAATGCCGACGAGGCCATACGGAAATCAATATCCACCAAGAGATCCAGTTTTCCCTCGGCTGCACCACCGGCCTGCTCCAACTCAGCTGCTTCATCATGGAGCTGCTGGCCGCTCTTGTTAAAGGTCGGATACGACGGCAGCCAGCCCAGCCGCGGCGGCTTTTTCCAGTCAAGCCCCGTCATGATGCGCTGCCATCCCTCGGCGAGACGCAGTTTCTCCTGGCCGACATAATGGGCCCAACCGCCGCCATTGCGGCCCTTCGTCTTGATGGAATTATCCGCAAACTCCCGCGCCGTATGGATAACCGTGTCCATCGAAACGCCAGTATATTTTTCCTGCCATTTCGGCGTATAGGGGATATCTTCTTCATAGGAAGAAGCCGCCTCGCCACCAAGACCGCGGTCAATGGAATAGTTGGCCAAAGTCAAATCATAAACGGTGGTAACGAGTATCTCGCCTTCTTTCGTCTTGACCCGCTTGACCGGAACCGCCCGCGTAAGGGAGCGGGATTCCCGCTCATTGCCAAAGTAAGGAAGTTCCAGTTCCCCCACCTCATCCATACAGCCGAGAATCGAAAGCTGCGGCAGGATTTTCTCGCCCGTATCGGCATTTTCCTCGCGAAGATTCCACTTCTCGTGGCGATCCCAGCGGTCACCAATCGTACCGTTCGGTATGACCAATTTTCCGGTTTTCTCATCGATGACATAATACTTGAACGCTGAATTGGCATCCTCACGGCCAAAATCCGCTGCGGTCAGATACCTGTCCGTATGGTATTTGCCATTTTCCTTTTTCACTAAGCGCACCAGGAAGGGGAAATCTGTGTACTTGCGCGTGTAATCCCCCAAAAACTTACAAGGTTCCCCCCAATAGTATTCGTTGAGGATGCCATGCCCCATCGCCATGGCAAAAGCCGAGTCACTGCCCACTTTAAGGGGAATCCAAGTGTCCGCCACCGCCGTGGACTCAGCATAATCCAGCGACACCGAAACTACCTTCGTACCCTTATTACGGGCTTCGGTCAAAAAGTGCGCATCCGGCATCCGAGTCTTAGGTACGTTAGACCCCCAGGTCATGATGTAGCCGGCGTTGTACCAATCCGAGGATTCCGGTACATCCGCCTGGTCGAGCAGGACGGGCATTACGTCTGCAAATACCAACACGACGGTTCCTGCACTGTCACGGACGAAACGTGTTTTTCTGTCTAGGGAAAGACACATCGCTGCAACAATTGCGTATCGCGGCAGGCGTATGACGAGGAACGCCAGCACGTCAAATTTGAATACGCCAAGAACCGGTACTACTTTGTCATCGCCCGGCCCATCTGGCTGCAAGGAAAAAATACGCGCTGGAACTTGTGATGGATGTTACCAACCAGTTCACCCAAAACAATCCCACCGAAGGAAATTTTGTCATGAATCTAATCCATGAACTCGAACGAGTCTCATCACGGGCCCCATTTACGGGCTTATTCAACAAAAATTACCTGCAAAAGGAATTGACACAGGCCTTGGAGCAGCGTCATGCACAGTCCCAGCCGGATTCCCCGCTTTACCTTGCCATCTGGGATATCGACAATTTCAAGCAGGTCAACGATACCTATGGCCACGATATGGGAGACAAAATCCTGCTAAGTGTTGCCCAGGCACTACAACGCGGCCTAGCCCCTAAGGATGGCATCACAGCCCGCTTCGGCGGCGATGAATTCATGATACTGTTTCACCATACCAACCGCAGCTGCTGTGAGAATTTGCTGCGGGCAATCAAAGACGACATCGACCACCAGACACACAGCAGCCTGCTTTGCAACGAATCGACCTGTTTCCGCGTCTCCATCAGCTACGGATTAGCTGACGTTCATTCCTATGATACGGCAGCGGCAGCCCTCCATGCCGCCGACCAGCAGCTTTATGACCGCAAGCGAAAAATCCATAAAAAGGTTGTGACTTAGAAGAAGGATTTTTTTCTTCCATCACGAAATAGTAAAATACCTAAAATGCTGAAGGAGGGATTCCTATGGAAAAGCAAATAGCCGTCTGGCTTTTACAGCGCGGCTATGCCGATGACCTTGAGCAGGGCATCCGCTTTGCCCAAGCCTTGGCCAACAAAGAATGCACCGAGGAAATGTTGGATGCCCTCGGTCATAATATCGATGTATTTATGTCTGTAGGCGGACCGGTAACAGCCGATAATCTGCTGCCCTTTTTACTGGATAAATACGGTATGGCCAAAAAGCTCATTCACTTCTGGAATGAAAATCCAAAAGACACCAACGCAATTTTCTTTTTCAACGAATGCCGCAAACACGACATTGAATAAGTCGGCACCGAAGCCTTCCCACCCGCGGGAGGGCTTTTTTTCTCCCTAAAATGCAATTTTCTCTTTGGCAAAAACAATCCAGAACGTTATAATAAAATTATTCGCTATGTATATCGGAAAAGAATGGAGAATCCCCGTGAAAAAAAAGTCGAAAATCTATCAGGACTATGTAGAAATCCTCCGGCGGGAACTCGTACCAGCCATGGGCTGCACCGAACCTATCGCCATCGCGTAGTGTGCCGCTAAGGCCCGGGCTGCCTTAGTGGAACTGCCCAACAAATTTAAAATCGCCGCCAGCGGTAACATCATCAAAAACGTAAAAAGCGTCATCGTACCGAACACCGACGGCCGCAAGGGCATTGAAGCTGCCGCCGCCATTGGCGTCGTCGCTGGTGATGAAACGGCAGAGCTAGAAGTCATCGCCCATGCCAAAGACGAAGACAAGGCAAAACTTGCCGACTATATGGAAAATACCACCATCACCGTCCTATCGGCCGAATCCAACCACGTCCTCGACATCCTAGTAACCGCCAGCAAGGGCAGCAATACTGCCTGCGTTCATATCGTCAACGAGCACACTAACATTGTGGAAATCGCCCGCAAGGGAAAAATTCTCTTCCAAAAAGAAATCGTCGATACCCCTGAAACAGACAAACCGGACTACGAAAGCATGACCATCGAGGATATTTACGACTTTGCCATGACCTGCGACCTGGACGATGTGCGGGATATCCTCCAACGCCAAATCCAATACAATACGGCCATCGCTGACGAAGGCCTCAAAAACAATTACGGAGCTAACATCGGTTCTACTCTGCTCAAGGCCTATGGGAATGACATACGCATCCGCGCCCGGGCAAAAGCGGCTGCCGGCAGCGACGCCCGCATGAATGGCTGCGAACTACCGGTCATCATCAATTCCGGCAGCGGCAACCAGGGCATAACCGTTTCCCTGCCCGTCATCGAATACGCCAAAGAAGTCGGCGCGACGAAAGAGCAGCTTTATCGCGCCCTATTGCTCGCCAACTTCGTGACGCTGCATGAAAAGGAGGGCATCGGCCGCCTGTCAGCCTATTGCGGCGCTGTAAGTGCCGGCGCTGGTGCTGGTGCCGGCATCGCCTGGCTCTGCGGCGGCGACTACCAGGCCGTCATCCACACCATCGTCAATGCCCTGGCCATCACCTCCGGCATTGTCTGCGACGGTGCCAAGGCATCCTGTGCCGCCAAAATATCAGCCGCCGTTGACGCCGGCATCCTAGGCTTCGAGATGTACCGCAATGGCCAGCAGTTCTACGGTGGCGACGGGCTTGTACTAAAAGGCGTCGAAAACACCATCCGCAACATCAGCCGTCTCGGCCGCATCGGCATGAAAGAAACCGACAAAGAAATCATCAACATGATGATTGGCAAATAAAAAGTGGATTGACTGGTAAAAAAATGACCAGTCAATCCACTTTTTCCTTTCTCAACGATTCGCTGCTTAGGAAAACGATCTATTATTGCGCAGGTTCCACTTTATCCAACTGCAAATCATACCCCATGATATCGCCGCATTCCCGAATCGTGCCATAGATTGTTACCATCTGTCCTTTTTTGAGTTT
>CALYVJ010000112.1 GCA_945494195.1 uncultured Selenomonas sp.
ATCTCCCGTGGAGTGTTGGCACTGCCCCTAGCGGCGGCGAAGAGCTGCTTCGAATGAGATTCTTGTAACTTACAAACTGTAATTGGTAAAAGTTCGTTGATAAATTCGTAAAAGCCTCCATAAGGTAAATCAATCTACCCTATGGAGGCTTTTACGAATTTATGTCAATATAAAGGGATTTTTCACAGTCCCTTTTGGGTTGTTTATTTTATTTTACCAGCCTGGAATTCGGTCAAGATGGTCTTTTTCGCGATTTTGCCGGTCGTCGTACGCGGCAGCTTGTCCATGATATGGAACTCACGGGGAATTTTATAGAGAGCCAGGTTGGCCTGCAAGAACTTCTTGAGTTCGCGGACGTTGACCGTGCAGCCCTCCTGAACGCTGTAGAAGCAGGCACCGGCCTGACCGCGGAGTTTATCTTCGATACCGACAACCGCTGCTTCGTAGATGCCCGGGAACTGGTAGATGAGCTCTTCCACTTCACGCGGATAGATATTTTCGCCCATACTGATAATCATATCCTTGATGCGGTCGACGATGAAGAGATAGCCGTCTTCATCGGCGCGGGCAACGTCGCCCGTGTGGAACCAGCCGCCGCGCATGGCGTCGTGGGTGACATCCGGCAGATTCCAGTAGCCGAGCATGACGTTATCGCCTTTTACGACGAGCTCACCGGCTTCACCCTGCGGAACGTCGTTGCCTTCGGCATCGATGAGGCGCCATTTGAGGCCTGGTACAATCGGGCCGCAGGAGCCTACTTTGGGTTTTTCTGGCGGGTTCATGGTGACAACGGGCGACGTCTCGGAGAGGCCATAGCCCTCGCAGATGTCGACGCCGAATTTGCCCATGAAGTCTTGCTGGATTTTGAGGGGCAGGGTGGTGCCGCCGCTGACGACGAGGCGCACCGTCTTCATGTCCTCTTCGCTGGCCAGCTTCGTCAGCAGGCTGCAGATGGAGGGAACGATGTAGAGGTCTGTGACCTTTTCGTCGCGGATGGTGCTGATGGTCTCCTTCGGCGTGAAGGAGTCGAGGATAACGACCGTCGCGCCGACGCTGAAGGGATAGAATACCGAGCAGGTCAGGCCGAATACGTGATACATCGGCAGGACGCAGAGAACGGTGTGCTCAGCTTTGCAGCCCATGAAGGACATCTGACGCGTGTTGGTCACGACATTGTGGTGCGAGAGCACAGCGCCTTTTGGATTGCCCGTGGTGCCGGACGTGTAGATGATTTCGCACGGATTATCTTCGCTGAAGTATTCGGTCAGAACCGGTGCGGCAGGAATGCCGTCTTTTTTCTGGCCGATGCTGCGGATATCCATCTGGGTGACTTTGAGGTTGCAGCGCAGCTGGGCCATCGCGTCGGCCAGGTTCAGCGGCTGATAGGTCAGTACCGTCTCGATGCCGGCATCTTTGATGATGTAGGCAATCTCGCGGCTGCTGAGCTGGAAGTTGATGGGCACGACGATGGCGCCCAGGGAGGTGATGCCCATAAAGGCAAAGACGAACTCGGCGCTGTTGCGCGTGAACAGGCCGACGCGGTCGCCCTGGCGGACACCGGCAGCATAGAGCCGATCGCGGCAGTTGTTCACACATTCCTGGAATTCTGTATAGGTGAAGCGGCGCTCGTGGTCAACGATGGCCAAGGCGTCAGGTGCACCCTGACGAATAAGGTCATGAATAAACATTTCATCACTCTTTCTTTCTGGTTCAATAAAAATACGGGCAGGTTTTCTGCTTGCGTTAATTTTATACTAGGTACTAATTTTTGTCAAAGCAAAAATCAGGCATCGGTACGCAGTTTTTTGAGCTTGCGGATTTTGCGCTGCTGGATGCCGACGGTGCTGTGCTGATAGCTGTAGCCGAAGTAGACCAGACAGCCGAAGGTGCACCAGACCAGGAAGCGGATCCAAGTTTCAAGGGGCAGGTGGGCCATGAGATAGCCGCAGGCGAGAACGGCCAGCGGAGCAATCAGCCAGACGAGTGGACAGCGGAAGGCGCGCGGTACATCGGGTTTGGTGACGCGCAGGACCATGACACCGATGGCTGCCACCAGGAAGGCGGACAGGGTACCGATATTGGCCATTTCGGCGATGAGGCCAATGGGGGCAAAGCCGGCAATCAGCGAGACGAAGATAGCCCCGAGGACAGTGACGATGTAAGGCGTATGATAGCGTTTGTGAATCTTGCAGACCCGGGCAGGGACCATGCCGTCACGGCTCATGGCAAAGAAGATGCGGGCCTGTCCGTAGAGCAGGACCAAAAGCACGGTGGTGATGCCGGCGATGGCGCCGACACCGACAACTGCGGAGCCGAGGTTGTAACCGATATAGCGCAGGGCAAAGGCTACTGGCTCCGGGTTGTTGAGTTCCGTGTAGGGAACGACACCGGTTAGAACCCCGGCGACAATGACGTAAAGGGCGGTGCAGACGATAAGCGATCCGATGATGCCAATCGGTAGGTCACGAGATGGATTTTTGCACTCCTCTGCAGAGGTGGCAACGGCATCAAAGCCGATATAAGCGAAGAATACGATAGCAGCACCAGCGGCAATGCCCGATGCGCCAAAGGGCATAAAGGGTTCCCAATTAGCCGTGTTGACATGGGGGCCCGCTAAAAGCAGGAAGATGAAAACGGCCGCTAACTTGATAAAGACTAAAATCCGATTGAGTTTCGTGCTTTCCTGCGTGCCGCGAATCAAGAAGAAGGTTAACAGCAGGGTGATCAAAATGGCGGGTACATTGATGATGCCGCCGTCAGCCGGGACATGAGTCAGTGCATGGCTGACCTCGATGCCGGCACTTTGCAACAGTCCCGTGACGTAACCGGACCAGCCCGAGGCTACGGCACTGGCGGTGACGGTGTACTCCAGAATCAGATTCCAGCCGACAATAAAGGCGATGAATTCGCCCAGGGAGGCATAGGTATAGGTATAGGCGCTGCCCGATGCGGGAACAATGGAGGAGAACTCGGCATAGGCAAGGCCTGCCAATGCACAGGCAAGCCCGGAGAGAATAAAGGAAATCGTAACGGCTGGACCGGCGTATTTGGCTGCGGCGACGCCGGTCAAGACGAAGATGCCAGTGCCGATAACGCAGCCGATGCCTAAGAGGATGAGGTCAAAGGCGCCGAGGGTCTTGGACATGCCGGAATTTTCAGCAGCAGCGCGCATCTGCTCGATGCTTTTGGTGCGGAAAAGGTTCATAGGATATTACATTCCTTTCGAAGTATAATTTGCATATAATTAGGAAATTATTCGGCAATCCAGTCGCGGAATTTTTTCGGATTGCTGTTGATGACGAGTTCTTCAGGGAAGTCGTACTGGGCAATCATTTCCTGGGAGTATGTATGGTTTCCTACATCTAAGTCGATATGGGCATCGCTGCCGAGGATGACCGTGGTGCCGTACTTTTTGCAGGCGGCAAGAAGCTCGCCGGCAAGCTCGCGGGAGCCGGTACGGCTGCCACCGGGGGTGTAGGAGCTGTTATTGATTTCGAGCAGGACATGGTTTTCGCAGGCGGCCTTAGCCAGTTTGTCAAAATCGACAGGATACAACGGATTGTCCGGATGTCCGATGATTTTGACCTTGGGATGACGCATGGCACCAATCAGAGCCGCGGTATTCTGTTCCCGCGTGCCCGGACGGATGCACGGATCATGCAGACTGGCAATCGCATAGTCGAGCCGGGAAAGCAGATGTTCCTTGAGGTCGATGGAACCGGTATAGTCGAGAATGTTTAGCTCGACGCCCATGACCACATCGATGCCGTAGGCTTCCGGGCGGATGACTTTGAAGTTGCAGAAATAGAATTCGTGGAAGGCGCCAGGCATGGACGGTGCATGGTCCGCGATGCCGATGAGTTCCAGCCCCTTCTCCTTCGCGGCGGTAATCATTTCGCGAAGCGTGCTGTACGCATGAACACTCGCGATAGTATGGGTGTGAACGTCCAATAGATCTTTCATGAACGGAAAACCTCCTATTGTAAAAAAAATCACTGCCTTCTATTATATAGCAGAGAGGCAGTGAGGAAAAGGTTATTTCCTGCTAACTTTTTTGCAAAAAATATATTGACAGCAGGAGGTACTTCCAGTATAATAAATTTTGTCGTTATGACTTGGGGTTATAGCTCAGTTGGTTAGAGTGTCTCGTTGACATCGAGGAGGTCACAGATTCGAATTCTGTTAACCCCACCATTTATGAAAGATGAGGTTTCGTCGAACGGCGGAACCTTTTTTGTTTGCTCGCTTAGCTCAGTTGGCTAGAGCATCTCCGTCACATGGAGGGGGTCGGGGGTTCGAATCCCTCAGCGAGCACCATAAGGAATATTGCTGTACGATGTACGGCTTTTTTTATGCGGAGGGAAAAGCCAAAATCCATTAAATACGGACCATTGTATTTATCTATATAGTTTCCGTTGACAGTAGCAGGGGAGTTTGCTATTATAGTCAAGGGAAATAAGGGATTCTCTAGACTCAAAATGAGGCCTGTACCCCAAGGGGATAGGTCAATTTGAGTTTTTTCGTCGTGTTTTCACTTCCGCGGTGCAGTGACGCCGCCAGGAATTGATGAGGAGGAAATCACAAAAATGATCGAACGTTACACCAACCCGGAGATGGGGCACCTGTGGTCCATCGAAAATGAATGGCAGCAGATTTTGAATGTGGAGATGGCTGCCTGCGACGCCATGGCTGAGCTCGGAGAGATTCCGAAGGAAGCGGCGAAAAACATTCGCGCCAAAGCGAAGTTTGATGTCAAACGCATCAAGGAAATCGAATCCGTTACGCATCATGACATCATCGCTTTCCTGACCAACGTCGCCGAAAATGTTGGTGATGATTCCAAGTACGTCCATAAAGGCCTGACTTCGAGTGATGTCAAGGATACGGCATACTGCATGATGATGCGCGATGCTGCAGATATCATCCTCGATGACCTCAAGAAGTTCCGCGAGGTACTGCGCCGCCGTGCGGTAGAGTTCAAGCATACGCCGTGCATTGGCCGTACCCATGGTATCCATGCGGAGCCGATGACGTTCGGTCTGAAACTTTTGCTCTGGAGTGCTGAGATTGAGCGCGATATCGAGCGCGTTGAGCATGCGAAGAAAATCGTTTCGGTCTGCAAGCTCTCGGGTGCTGTTGGGACCTATTCCAATATCGATCCGCGCATCGAGGAAATGGTCGGCAAGACCCTGGAACTTACGCCGGTTCGCCTGGCTACCCAGGTCATCCAGCGCGACCGTCATGCTGAGTTTGTTACGACGATGGCTATCGTATCGAGCACCCTCGAAAAAATCGCGACGGAGGTCCGCAACTTGCAGCGCACGGATATCCGTGAGGCCGAGGAGTATTTCTCCCCGGGCCAGAAGGGTTCCTCGGCTATGCCGCACAAGCGCAACCCCATCAACTGTGAGCGCATTTCGGGCATGGCCCGCTTGAACCGTGGCAATGCCGTAGCCGCTATGGAAGACATCACGCTCTGGCATGAGCGCGACATCTCCCATTCCTCGGTTGAGCGCGTTATCCTGCCGGATACGACGATTAACCTCGACTATTGCACGAGAAAGCTTACCAACATCATCGATAAGCTGCTCGTCTATCCGGAGAAGATGATGCACGACATGAACCGCACGGGCGGTCTCATGTACAGCTCCCGTTTGCTGCTGGCTGTCGTCAGCAAAGGCGTACTGCGTGAGGATGCCTATAAGTGGGTACAGCGCAATGCCATGAAACGCTGGATGGAAGGCAAGGACTTCAAGGAGAGCGTTGAAAACGATCCGGATATCACGAAGTATCTGACGAAGGAAGAAATCGACGATTGCTTCGATTACAAGTTCTTCATCCGCCGCGTCGATATGATTTTCGAACGCTTTGGACTTTAAGCTGAATATGTTATGATGAGCCGTGGGCTCAAAGATTGAGCCCTTACGGCGTTATTATACCCGTAAGGGCTTTTTACTGCCCGTCGGGAGGATTTACTGCCGCAGTTGGTCTGCCAGCTGGCGGACAGTAGTGATTAAGGAGAGAAATCTTATGTCAACAGTAGTAGTTACCGGTACGCAGTGGGGCGACGAAGGCAAGGGGAAAATCGTAGACTATCTGGCCCAGCAGGCTGAGACCGTCGTCCGCTTTCAGGGCGGGAGCAACGCCGGTCATACGGTCGTCGTCGACGGCGAGGCGTACAAGCTGCGTCTCATGCCGTCGGGCATTCTGTTCAAGGGATCGCATTGCGTTGTCGGCAATGGCGTGGCCTTTA
>CALYVJ010000113.1 GCA_945494195.1 uncultured Selenomonas sp.
ACAATCCCTAAGCCACGGCCACCGCGTTTCAGAGCATCACCGCCATCCGACAAGCATTTATGAATCGAACCGCGCATATAATTCGAGATTGCCCGGCAGAATAATGCCGGCCAATAACGATGCTGGAATTCCAAGGATTTATCCGAATCCATCTCTACCATGCCACACTGCTCTTTCACCGCAGCGTCCTGGCCCATAGCGTCGTACAGCTGCGAAATCGCCAACCGGACCAACCCTTTTTGCACATAGTAAAGCGGCTCATCATCATCCATACGGCTGGCCGTCTGAGCATCCAGCAACGCTTCATTATACTTCTGCAGGTTAAAATACGCCACACTGCGCAGATAATAAGCACGGGCAGACACCAGACAGCCCCGCTCTTCGATCACAGCCGTGAGATTTCCGATTGCCGTCTCCAGCTCATTATCATTGATAAGCTGCTGATCCTGCGCCAGCTCCTCATCCAAGGTGAGTTTTTTCAGCGGTTGTTTGATTGATTCTATTGGATTATCTTTTTGAGGAACAGTAAGGCTGTTTGTCCCATCCGCGGGAATCCCCTCAACAGCCATCTTTTCCTCCGTATTAACAACAGGAACCATATCGGCCGTTTCAATAACAGCCGCTACGGGGACCTCTTCCGTCAACGCTTGGGAAGCATTCGCCCCCCCACTGCCTGCCAGCGTCATGCAGGCCAGTGTCAAAAGGCAACTAACTCCTTTTCTCATCCATGAATCTCCTCTTCTCATCAACTTCCAATCCTATAAGCTTATTTTAACATAAACTCATATAAACCGCACGCACTCATTTAGGAGATTTGAACTATGTGATTTTTCCGACCAGCCCTATCAGTCCCCCAGTTTGCTATCGACCGTCTTGCACAGTCTTTTGATGCTCTTGCGAAGAGCATTCGCATAGCGGTCACCATCAGATTCCGTACGGAAAACGCTGCAAACAATGCTGCCCGTTTGCGAATCAATTACCCGCAGGGCCACACCGACCTCATACCAAAAAGAGTAATACCCATAATGATTGGTTATCACCGTCCGGTAGTAATTCTTCGTTGCCGTCTGCTTGTTTCCATTCGAATCCTCCCATTGGAATTTCTCCGAATGGTCAAACATGGTCTGGGTTGTCGCATAAGGCGGATTCCAAGTCTGGCCGCTGTTGCAGCGCGTGACTTTCCCCGTGATGTAATAGCGGGTCTTCGCACCGGAATTATCCAGTTTGACCTTTTTCAAGCTATTCTCAACCTCGTCCTGAATAGCATATTCCAACGTTTTGGCAACCAGTTCGTCATTCTTGATATTGTCAGGAATGACAATGCTGCCAATACGGATGGTGGAGGCATTTTTCGCCACCTTCTGCTCCGGGTGGCGTTTCAAACGGCCCCAATCGCCGACAAAGTTCTTGGTAATCTGCTTGTAGGCATGCCACGCATCAACACCGTAGTTTTTATAATAATCCACCAGCGTCATAGCCTTTTTCCCGGTCGATGCATCATAGAGGACAAAATCCATGTCCATCATCTGCAGGTAGTTGTCATACGCTGGGATCTGATGGTTTTGAAGCCACGTATGGTAATTGACTTTGTATTTGTTTCCCTTCGGGCCATTGATGATATCGTGATAGGCCTCCATCCGGACGGTGGTCCAAGTTGCCGGGGAATGGTCAACCCGCACTTCCTGATGACGCAGATGGGGAACCAAATAGCCATCAGCCATGGTGGCATCATAAATGTTTTTAGCCCGTTCTTCTTCACTGCTGAAGTTTCCGAGCAACGCCTGATATTCTGGCGTCTCCCGCAAAATCTGCTTTTTCTCTTCCAGCTGATTGCCAAAGCCCAGGAAATTGGTATTCTTTATTTTTTTGTTGATGCGGGCATGCAGGTAGTTATTATATCCCTGATTAGCATCCACGCGTCCGACAGATTCATTTCCCACCCGCATCGGCAACAGGATGACTTTGCGGAACTGCTTGGCCTGGATATCAGCACTCTCATCCATCCAAATATTTCCAGCGGCGGCAGCATACGACATGCCGACGGCTCCTGACAAAAGGACACCGGCGGCCAAAGAACCAAGTATTTTCTTTATGTGCATAATCCCATGTTCTCCTTTCAAATGCGTCCCAAATCTCACATAGCCTGCAAAAATTTGTAGGCCAGATTCTGCGCGGCAATATCAAGTGCCCGGCTCACCGCCGTCTCAGTTCCCGCCATATTCCGATGAAAGACGGCATGATAATTAAGCTCGCTCTTGCGCCGCGAATCCGCCGTTGTGACAAAGACTACTTGCCCGGTATGCGCATCGATCACGCGCATGCTGAGTTCAACATGTGCGGTCTTATCCTTGCCTCCTACGCCGATGGTCCCACTCTGGGATTTGATATTGCTGACATTCGTCAGATATCCATAAATCAAATAATCGGCCTCATTTTCCAATTCGGGGATGATCTCGCCTTTTCCCAGCTGCTCCATAATGGCCACCTCATCATAACGGGCCCGGATGACATCCGTATCCATAGTCCGCACATCGATGCGAGGGCTCAGGCTCAATTCTGCTTCCAAGGTGGTACGCGGACCTGGAAGCATCTCCTCGGGCTCCATCTGAAAATCTGTCAAAGTTACCTTCGATTTGGACACCCGGTTCTGAAAGCCCACCACCATGACGACAGGACGGTCAGCAGCCTGCACAGCCGAGGAAAAACCGCCAGCGATAAGCACGCTTCCCAGCAGAATTGCCCCCCATTTTCGAAGCCATTTAGTCGTATCCATAGTTATTGCACCGCTTTCATGCCATTCTTATTCAAATCCGCCACAATATCTTCAACCTGCGCCGCCATCACTTGGTTGAGCATCTCATCCACATTCATTCCCTTGCCATTTTTTACAATAGCAAAATTCATGAGCTGTGCCGTCTTCTTGTTCTCGCAATGACCTTCAAACACCTTGCCATTGGCCGTGTTGAGCAGATAATAATCCACCACGGCGGTCACCTTTTTCCCACGGGTTTCGCGCTCCGTCCGCGAAGCAAACATGGTGTGCTTCAAGCGCACATCCACATCTTTGAGATTGACGAATAGCATATATTGCGCCCCATAAGTCTGGGCAATCTGCTCAGCCTGCTGCGCAACCGCCGGCGACAGACGATACGGAACCCCACTTTGCTTGCGCCAATTTTCAATCCGTACATCATCATAGAAATATTTACGTCCCATAGCAGCATCGGCATAGCGCACAAGTTTTGCTGCCGCTTCGCCATGTTCGAACCAATGACCGTGGATGATGGCATCCATGTGAATCACCGATAACTTGGCATCTTCCTCTGAATTTCCTTCATCGTGGCGGCCGGCTTCATTCGTCATATCAGCTCTACTTACCACCTGAAAATTTTTGGCCGTCATGTTCTGATACAACTTATCCGCAAAAGTGTCAAAGGCCTCGCGCTTTAATTCATAGTCGCCATAACTCTGAACTTCACCGATAAAAATACGTGGTCCACTTCCGGCATTATGGAAAAGACCTGCCGCTGATACACTTCCCGTAAGAAATGAGAAACCGGCCAAAGCTGCCACGGCGATCCGGCTAAATGCTTTCATTCCTGTTCTCCTCTGTTATCACAAACCGGCTCAGCGTCTTTTCGCCGGTTTCACCTTGCCATCCATACGAGCCAAAAGCCCCTTTTTCCCGGAAACAGCATCCTGTACCGCTTCTTCCAGTGCCGTTTCTACCTGGCCTTTGTCAACATTGACCGTGCCAATCCGAATGAGGTTAAGCGGCAGCTTGGCAACCGTATTATGCTCTTTTCCCCGACCTACAGCAGCCAGCACAATACGTCCCGTTTCCACATCCACAACCCGCAGGGAAACCGTTGCAAAGACCTTGTACCGATCCGTTCCAGCCCCGACTACCGACGTGGAAGATTTCTGCGTCGTCACGGAATTGATGCTGCCCAGCACCAGATACTGTGCCCCCGTTAGATTCCCCACCTGGGCTGCCGTCTCAGGATTGGCCATCCCATTCATGGCCAGTGCCATTTCATCCGTTACATCCTTCAAGCGCGCCCGTTCTACCACGTCAAAACTACCGGTATTCAACAGTTCCGCAATGGCAAAATCATGGATTTGATTCATCTCCTCACGATCCCACTCCTTGGAGATAATCCCCTTATTGGCAAAGGGCAGAACTGCCAGCGTCGGGTGATCCAGAATACTCACCGAAGCGGCACTTGCCAAGCTGTTTCCCATAACCAGCGTTACTATCAGGCACAAAGCGGCCATAATTCCCTTTAACTTCATCATCGTTCCATCCTTTCATTTCCCCTTGTTCAACGGGAAACCGACATTTTTATCGTATTGTTGCTAATTCCTGCGACAAATATTCCCAAGGAAGTTTTTCCCTGCAGGGATTTCACTAACACTTCCGGTTTTACGATAGTATCCACCGATAAAATTGCCTTGCCGTTTTGATGTTCACGGATGTAAACATTCTGCACTACCCCCAAAGCACGCAAATCATCGGCCAGCTGCTGAACGGCCTGATAATCCATCGTGCGTACCTCCAGCTGCAAAGCCTGATTGGCATTAGCACTAAAATGGCGGAATTTATCCTCGATTTGAGCCGCTGCATCTTTAGCAGCATTTCCAATCGCCTTTTGCTTAGCCGATTCCAGGCTGTTGTCCACCGCCTTGGCCGAATTCGTAAAGGTACCAACGATTTCTCCCGTATCGAATTTCAAAATCTTAACCGTCATCGACGCCTTGCCATTCTTGAGCAGCGTCGGCTCGTAGCCGCCTTTACCATTGGGCAGGGAAATCCCCTGGGACTGGGCCGTAGAGATGCCAAGTACCAGATAATCAGCCCCCAGCGAGCGGCCAATACTGCCAAGGGCGGAACTGCCTTGGTAAATGCGGTTCAACAGCCGCGCATCCTGCAGGGAAGAAGCGACACCAGCATCCACCACATGGGAGAATCCCAAGTCAATCAGCCGGGCATTGATCGCCGATTCTGCCACTTGGTCATGGCCGAGGATATTTCCCTTGTCATCCTGCTCCAAAATTACCACGGCAATGCGTGGATCATTGAGCATCATGAGCATCTTGAGGTTGTTCATGAGCTTGGCATCTGGCGAGGTATCCACATCAACGCTTGCCCGCACATGAACAGAACCGCCCATAACGTCCTGGGACAAAATCTTCATATCCTTTACAAAACCCTGCGATTTCATATAGATTTGATCGAGTTCCGTGGCATAGTTGGTCACCAAAGTCCGGGAATCCACTAGAGTTCCTACGACCTGCTCCACGGCGGCCCGCGATGCATCACGGATGGCACTGTCCTTATCTGCCCCATACCCATCAACGACTACAACCTGTGCGAAGGCAGATTGTGCCGCCAAGGTCATCGCGGCCCCCAAAATCAAGGATATCTTTTTTAATTTCCCCATAGTTGTCGCTCCTCCCTAGAATTTTACGCTTTAAATATAACATGACTGCCTTAGAAATTCAATATATCCCACCAAGGTCCTAACGATAAAAAAATCCCGCAGTCGAAACTGCGGGATTTCTGCTAGCATATAAATTGTTTTCCCAAACGGAAATTATTTAGCCATTGCTTCCTGAACGGCAACAGCAACAGCAACGGTCATGCCGACCATCGGGTTGTTACCAGCGCCGATGAGGCCCATCATGTCAACGTGTGCCGGAACGGAGGAAGAACCTGCGAACTGAGCATCGCCGTGCATACGGCCCATCGTATCCGTCATACCATAGGAAGCCGGGCCGGCTGCCATGTTGTCCGGATGGAGCGTACGGCCCGTGCCGCCACCAGATGCAACGGAGAAGTACTTCTTGCCGTTCTCGATGCAGTCTTTCTTGTAGCAGCCTGCAACCGGATGCTGGAAGCGCGTCGGGTTCGTGGAGTTACCCGTGATGGAGATATCAACGTTCTCGAGTTTCATGATGGCAACGCCTTCCTGTACGGACTCTGCGCCATAGCATTTAACTTTGGAACGGAGGCCATCGCTGTAAGCGATTTCCTTGACAACGTTGACTTTATCAGACTTGAAGTCGTACTCCGTCTCAACGAAAGTGAAACCGTTGATGCGGCTGATGATCTGAGCAGCATCTTTGCCAAGGCCGTTGAGGATAACGCGCAGCGGGTTCTTACGAACTTTGTTAGCCGTCTGAGCGATACCGATAGCACCCTCAGCAGCAGCAAAGGACTCGTGACCAGCCAGGAATGCGA
>CALYVJ010000114.1 GCA_945494195.1 uncultured Selenomonas sp.
TTTTCCAAATCCTTCCTTATCATCGGCGAACTTGTACGCTTTAGATTCTGCCGGCTTTGCAGCCGCAGATACCGGCGCCGGTGCATAGCTTACGCCCACACGAGCCGCAGATTTTGGCGGCTCATAAGCCCCCATCCCCCGCACGCTGCCCGATGCCAAGCGGAACTGGCCAGCCGTCTCACGCAACCGGGCTGCCTGTGCATTGAGCTGCTCACTGGCCGAAGCAGCCTGTTCCGATGTTGCCGAATTGGCCTGTACTACCTGGGATACCTGCAAAACGCCCTGGTCAATCTGCTCTAAGGCCAGCTTCTGCTCACTGGAAGCCTTGGCAATCGAACTTACGATATCGGCCACCTCGGAAACGTTGCTCATGATTGTCATAAGCGCCTCAGCTGTCTTGCCAGCAATCTCCCGACCAGATTCCACCTTCACGATAGAGTCTTCGATAAGCTCGGTGGTTTCCTTGGCGGCTTTAGCACTGCGTGCCGCCAGATTCCGCACCTCTTCAGCCACCACGGCAAACCCCTTACCATGCTGTCCGGCCCGAGCAGCCTCAACCGCAGCGTTAAGTGCCAGGATATTGGTCTGGAAGGCAATTTCATCGATAACTTTGATAATCTTAGAGATATTGGCTGAAGACGTATTGATATCTTCCATAGCCGCCAGCATTTCCTTCATATCCGCATCACCGACAGCTGCCTGCTGACGAGCCTGAATCGTAAGATTATTTGCCCTATCGGCATTTTCCGCATTGCTGGCCGTCTGCGATGAAATCTCCGAAATCGAAGCCGAAAGCTCCTCAACCGACGACGCCTGCTCTGCAGCCCCCTGAGACAGTGATACACTGGCCTCAGAGACATTGCGCGAACCTGCCGCCACCTGCTCCGCTGCCACATGGATATTATTCATGGACTGGTTGAGATTCTGGCGCATATGCTCGAAATGCTCGACCGCCTGTCCGATTTCATCGTTGTTTTCCGGCTTCATCGGCTGACTGAGATCGCCACTGCCAATTACTTCCGCTGAAGCGGCCATGCGGTTAATGCGGTTGCCAATATTGCGAGCCAGCCGCATGCCGAAAAACATCGCCAGCAGGACTACCACCACAATATTGATGACCGAAATCAGTATAGCTTCATCGATCTCCTCTTTGATTTTCTTGAACTTATCCTGTGTGCTTTTATTCCCCATTTCCATCACAGAATCAAAACTCTGTGACAGCTTATACCCGGTTTCTGAGGCCCGTTTTGCCTCGGGCAGATTTTCCACCGGTGCTCCCGGTGCCGGCTGTGCCTTGATCAATGCATCACGCTGGCTGCGGAACGTATCAATCTGCCCGCGGATATCACTCATCACCTTTTTCGCGTCGGTAGAAATCACACGTTTTTCCAGCTCACCCAAAACCACATCAAGTTCCCGGTCGCACTTCTGCATATTGGCCATAGATTCCTGCCGCATCATCGGATCTACCCGGGTCAGGAACCGCGTATACTCGTTGCGGGACTCTGTGAAAAGTTTTCCTGCCTGTGTCGCCAGAGTTGCTGCATAGGCATCCTCGTCAAAAACCTTTTGATATTGTTCACTTACCGAGCTCAAAAGGTAGAGGCAACAAACCGCCGTCACCACCACCAAGGCCCCGAGTATTCCGGTCAAAGTCACTAATTTGGTACTGATTTTCATATTCTTAAACAGCTCCATTTTCGCTCCCTCTTTCCTCATTCATCCCGCTAAGCATCTTTTCTTCTTCCACATCGAATAATTTTTCCCAGTCCAGTAAAAGTACGACTTTCGTATCCGGCAGCTTACCGATGCTCCGGATATAACGATTGCTCGCAGATTTAAGGTCTGGCGGAGCCACCGTCTGGCCTTCTGGTATGGACAACACCTCGCTGACCCCATCGATAATAAGTCCGAGCAATACCTCCTTGACCTCAATGACGATGACACATGTGCGGTCCGTATATGGCCGAAACTCCCGGCCAAACCGCAGCCGCATATCGATGACCGGAATGATTTTACCACGAAGGTTGATGATGCCGCGTACATAATCCGGCACCTCCGGCACCTTGGTAATGGGCAGGATGCCAATGATTTCGATAACCACGCGGATATCAATGCCATAAAGCTCCTCCCCCAACGTAAAGGTCAAATATTTATCCTTTTGGGTATCTTCCTCTTGCAGGAGTTCTTCATCCATTTCCGTTCCTCCTATTATTCAACCAGCAATCCCATGAGTTTCCCCGGGGCAATGATCAAGCTGATGCTACCATCGCCCAAAATCGTACAGCCTGTGATTCCCGTCATCTTCGTCATCGCCTGAATGTATCCTGGTACCGGCTTTACAACAATCTGCTGAACCCCCACCAGCTCATCGGCAAAGATGCCCAGATAGCGGTCATCGGCCTCCGTCACCAGTAGGATACCCTCCGTAAGCTGCTCCCTGGCATTTCCGATATCATACAACTTATGCAGCCGCACAATTGGACAAGGACTTCCCTCCTCCATGAACATTTCCTGCCCCGATACATCGAGGAAAATCTCCCCCTCCTCAGGCCGGAAGGAACGACAAATAGAACTGATAGGTATCGTATACCCAAAACCGCCAACCTTGATGCACATTCCCTCCACAATTGCCAGCGTAAGCGGAATCCGGATGATGGTCACGCTGCCCTTACCGGGATTGCTGTCAACCGTGATATTTCCGCCCAATGCCTTGATATTCGACACGACAACATCCATCCCGACACCGCGCCCGGAAAATTCCGTAACCTGTTCCTTAGTGGAAAAACCCGGGGCAAAAATAAAGCTGTAAACCTCCTGATCCGTATACTCTTCCTCGGGTTTCGTCAGAAGCCCCTTCTCCCTGGCCTTCTTCATGATGCGGTCACGGTTCATGCCGCCACCGTCATCTTCAATGCGAATGACAACCTCACCACCAGCATTCTGTGCCGACAGCACCACGGTTCCCTGTTCCGGCTTGCCAGCCTCTTTGCGCACCTCCGGCATCTCAATGCCGTGGTCGATGGAATTGCGGATGATATGCATCAACGGATCGCCAATATGTTCCATGACATTCTTATCGACCTCTGTATCCTCACCTACAAGCACCAGTTTTGCCTGTTTACCTAGTTTCTTGGTCATATCTCGCACAATGCGGTTCATCTTTTTAAAGGTTGCTTCGAGCGGCACCATCCTTAGTGCCATAACTCGGTCTTGCAGCTCACCATTGATCTTGTGCAGCTGCCGGGCTGCCTTGTCAAAATTCGAAAGCTCCAGACCCCGGATATCGGGATTCTGCGTCACCATCGATTCAGCTATGACCATTTCACCGACCAATTCCATCAGGCGGTCAAGCTTATCCACACGGACACTTATCATTTGCGATTCGTGCCCATCATGCCCCGCCTGTTTCATTGGCACCGGCCGCGGCTTAGCTTCTGGCCGCACTGGCACAATCGGTGACGATTCTTCTATCGTCTGCACGGCTTTCTGTTTGGGCGTTGGCCAATACTCACATTCTGCCACCGACGACAACTCTGTAAGCTCTAACCCTGTCAAGCACATCGTCTCTTCGAGCAGTTTGCGGACCTCTTCGGCTCCGAGTCCTGTCGTGAACCAGAGCTTGAAACCATCCTTGATAATGGCATCCGCCGCTGTCTCATCCTCGATGATTTTTTCCGGCTGATAATGCAGCTCACCAGCCTGATCTTTCAGCCGGTTGATTACGCCAAAGGCACGAACCTCTACCATGCCCCCCTCGGGATCAAAGCGCAGCACCGCCTTATAAACATGATTGCTGCCCGATTCTGTCTTGACCTCTTCGGGTTTTACTGCCTGGATGAAATACTGCTGCTTAGCAGGTTCTGCTGGTTCGGCCGCTTTCCGTGCCGCTTTTTTCGCCTTGCGCAAATCCACATCCGGGTCGTGCCCGTTTTCCAGTTTGAAATTCCGCAGGAATTCATGGGTGGATTTTTGCAGCTCCTCACTGGAGGCATCCGGCTGCACGCCATGGTCAAGCTTATCCATCTCGCCATTCATGAAATCCACAGCCGTTAACACGATATCCGTCACGGCCGATACATCAATTTTCTCTGGATGCAGCTCACGGATATAGAAAAAAATATCCTCCACCGCATGGGCCAGATGCGAGATTTCATCGTAGAGCATCATGGCTGCCGAGCCTTTGATGGTATGCATAGCCCGGAATATCTCATTGACATCCTCTGGCTGGAAGCTGCCGTTGTCCTCACTTGCAAGCGCGACCTGCTCCAACTGTTCCAAGAACTGCCGCGTTTCATAGATAAAGACTTCTACCATCGGTTCATTCTCTGCCACCAGTCATCACTCCCTTACCTTCAATTTCCAATCCTATCGAAATAGGCTCCTTGCCACGTATATCCCTTTGATTTGTAATTTTTTAAACAATTCTAACATGTATATTCGCGCCCCAACATCAAATTCCTGTCAATCCCCTGCAAATATATCTTTCTATCATAAAAATGATCCGTTAAATGACGAGTCATTACCTCAACAAAAGTCACTTATTCTTATATTCTTCTGCAAGCTTTTTGAAACGTGGCAGCGATTTTTCAATGGTTTCGGTCTTGATGCAGTATGCGGCCCGGAAATAACCTGGGCAGCCAAAGTCGGTGCCTGGCACAAGCAGTAAATCATATTTTTTTGCCCGCTCGCAGAATGCGTAATCATCCTCTTCCAGACATTTCGGGAAGAGATAAAACGCGCCCTGTGGTTTGACGCATTCGAAACCAGCATCGAGTAAGCCCTGATAGAGCAGCTGACCATTCTTAACGTACGCGGAAATATCCGACGGCATATCGGCGCAGCGGCCGATGACCAACTGCCAGAGCGACGGTGCGTTGACATGCGTGAGTACGCGGGCAGCGCCAGCAATCGAACCGTATACCTTGCCAAAGTCTGCTACCTCATCCGGCACGATAATATAACCAATACGCTCTCCCGGCAAAGAGAAGGACTTACTATACGAGTAGCAGACCAGCGTATTGTCGTAGAACTTCGGCACATAAGGGACCGTATAGCCTTCAAAGGCAATCTCACGGTACGGCTCATCGGAAATGATGAAGATGGGATGGTGGAACTCTTCTTCCTTCCGGCGCAGAATATCCGCCAGCTTTTGAATGGTTTCTTCCGAATAAACAGCACCACTTGGATTGTTGGGAGAATTGACGATAACCGCCTTTGTGTGATTCGTCACCAGCTTCTCAAAAGCTGCAAAATCAATCTGCCAATCCGCTGGCTGCGCCGGTACCACCACCAGCTTGCCTCCCACCGACTCAACAAAAGCACGATACTCAGGGAAGAACGGCGCAAACGTGATAAACTCATCCTCCGGCTGAGCCAACGCCTTGAAACAAATCGTAATAGCAGCTGCCGCACCAGCCGTCATGAAGAAATTCTTCGCCGCAAAATTCGTTCCAAAACGCTTATTGACGCTCTTTGCCAAAGCCTCACGGGTCTGTGGTGCACCGGGTGCCACGGTATAACCATGAACCGCACTCGGCTCCATATTCGTCAGAATATCGACAGCCGCCTTCTTGATAAACTCCGGCGTCGGCACGTTCGGATTGCCGAGGCTGAAATCGTAGACATTTTCCTCGCCCACCTCAGCGGCCCGCTTGCGGCCAAACTCAAAGATTGTGCGGATTGTAGATTTTTTCGTACCGAGTTCATACATTTTTTGATTAATCATGGCAATACTCCCTCTGTATGTAAACAATATCTTTTGTAAAAAAACACTGTTTACATTCTATCATAAAAAACTGGTAAAAAAAAGCCATTCTTATCAAGGATATAATACCTTAGCTAACACCTTCATCGCATCGGCAGTCCGCACTCCCGGATTTACCGCAAACGATACAGCCAGCCAGTGCCAGATTCACACCAGTCAAAGCACCGGTGATCAAGCGTGGCAAACGGATGTGGTACAGAATCGTATAATTTTCCTGCCCAGCACCCCCAACAAAATCTGCCAGGCCGACAGCGGTGAAAACACCGCTGCCCCCTGACAGATACTAAACAGCAACGCCGCTCCCAAAAAGAGCAAACCGCCAGCTATCGCCCAAAACCGTTTCCGTGCTCTGGGATGCACTGGTGTCACCGCAAGTTCCATCAAATAAACCTCCCCGGGAAAAATCCGTTAAAACGTTACTTTCACACCGCCACGCCATGTGCGGCCATCGTGATAAAGAAGATCATGCTCTGG
>CALYVJ010000115.1 GCA_945494195.1 uncultured Selenomonas sp.
TCAAGCACAAACTGGCCAGCATGGGCGTCGATTATGCCAAGTATCAGCAGGCTAAGAAAATCGACGACAAGGTCAAGGCTAAAGAAGAAGCGTCCAAGAAACGCGCCAAAGACAGAAAAGCAAAGAAATAAATAGCGAAAACACAGCGCCCCACTGGCTGGTTAGTCAGTGGGGCGCTTTTTGCCTTTTTCGATGCGTAATTCACGATAAAAAAAGACCAATGGCTCTTCCCGCGAGTCATCGGTCTTCGTATTGCTGATATTTATTTTACCAGATGCAGGGAAGGGCGTTCGTCCCTGTCCTGTTTCTCTTCATCCGAATTGGATTGCTTCGAGGCAAACTTAGGCTGTGGCTTGTGCCCATGGTCGCAGATGTTCAGCAGGATTCCCATGGCAATCATCGTAACCAGCAGGGACGACCCCCCATAGCTGATAAAGGGCAGGGGTACACCAACGACGGCAAACATGCCACCGACCATGGCCATATTCGCCAGGGCCTGTCCCAGAATGAGCAGCATGATCCCCGTAGCCAAGATCTGTCCAAATTCATCCTCCGCCCGGTTGGCAATGCGGACACAGAAAAAAATCATTAAAGCAAAGAGCAGGAAGACCATCAGCGCCCCGACATACCCGTGTTCCTGACAGAAAATCGCGAACGCAAAGTCGGTATGTGCCTCGGGCAGGTATTCGTACTTGCTGACGCCATCGCCAAGTCCCATACCCCAGAAACCACCCGAACCAATAGTCGACAAGGACTGAACGGTCTGATAGCCGATCCCCTGCGCATCGGACCAAGGATCGAGCATGATTCGAATCCGATTCAGCCGATAGGGCTGAAGGAAAATCAAGCCCACAACACCAGCCAAAACCACAGCCCCCAAGCGAACGATTTTCATGACGTTCATCCCGGCTACCACGGCCATGATAAGCGGCACACCGCAAATAATTGCCGCCGTTCCCAAATCTGGTTCCAACTCCGTAAGACCGGCCATGACCGCGATAATACCATACTGCAGATTGACGACGGATATCTCTTTGCCCCGTTTGATCTGGCTGGCCAGGACTGCCGCAGCCAGCATCAAACTCAAGAGTTTGGCAAACTCCGCCGGCTGGAACGCGATAGCACCAACACCCAGCCAACGCTTAGCACCATTAACGCTGTTTCCCACGACAAGAACCGCTGCCAAGGACAACAGCATCACCATCAACAGCATCGGCATCCAGTTGCGCCAGCGCCGGTAATTGATGCGCCGGCAGATGACAAAGGCTATCAAACCAACGACCAGCCAGATGGTATGACGAATCAAAAAATGATACGGTGTCTCATAATCGATTGTCGACAGGACGAAGCTGGAACTGAAAACATTAATCGTCCCCAAAACAAGGAGGATAATCATGATGACGATGATGGGTTCTGCATCATTGCTCCACAAGGTCTTCCTTATCCGCATGATATTGCCCCCTTACGGAAAGATAACCTCACAGCGGTTAATCTTCTCACCAAAACCACTGAACTTGCGTTCATACTCGGTCATGATGTTGTCAGGACGGTTCTCGGCATGAAGGTCAAACGAAACATCCCGGACCGGCAGTTTTGCTTCCTCGAACTGCTCCAGCGAAAAATCGAAGAGTGGACGGTTATCCGTCTTGAAGTGAAGCTCCCCTGGCTTCTTCAGCAATCGGCGGTATTTCTCCAAAAAGCCCACATGAGTCAAGCGGCGTTTCGCATGGCGTTTCTTTGGCCATGGATCACAGAAGTTGATGTAGAACCGGTCTACCTCATCTTCCGCAAAAATGTTTTCGATATTGTTGATATCAAAAACGAGCAGACGCACATTGGTAAGTTCCTTTTCCGCAATCTTCTTGGCAGCGGAATAGAGCACATCCTGCTGTGCTTCAATACCGATGTAGTTGATATCGGGATTGCGCTCAGCCAGCTGGCTGATAAAATCGCCTTTCCCCGTACCAAGTTCTACATGAAGCGGTGCCTGGCGGCCGAAAATCTCCGCCCATTTGCCCTTTTTCTCTTCACCAATCTCCTGATCGCGGCTGATGACAAACGCATCAAATTCGTGGATTGCTTCATCCACCCAGGGTTTTCTTCTTAAACGCACAATCTTGCTCCTTTATCCTCGTTATTTCTTCTCCAGACCATATTTCTTGAGGTAACGATAAAGCGTAACACGGCTGACATTCAAAAGGTTAGCCAGACGGCTGACATTGCCGCCGGCTGCCTGCCAAGCCTTGACGAATACTTCTTTATCTTCTTTCCATTTGTTGTCGGGTTTGACATCGCCCATCAGGCTGATGTTAGCCGGTCCGATTTCCGCGCCCGGTGTATTGAAGAACGCATACTCCAGTACGCTCTGCAGCTGCTTGATGTTGCCCGGCCAATCATATTCTTCCAAGACTTTCTCCGTCTGCGGCAGAATGCGCTTCGACTCCATCTGGTGCTGTTCAGCCAGCTCCCCGATGATATGACGCGCCAGTGCCGGGATATCTTCCCGGCGGCTTCTAAGGGCCGGTACACGAACCACGCTGCGGCTCACGATATCATAAAGTTCACGGGCAAAGAGTCCACGCTCCGTAAGGCGTTTGAGGTCACTATCGCAAGCCGCGATGATGCGAACATCAATGGAACGCTCGACGGACTCGCCCACGCGGCAAGCCTTGCCTTCATCTAAAGCACGTGCCAGCTGCTGGGCGATATTCTTCGGCATCTTCTCAATTTCGTCGAGGAACAACGTACCGCCCGAAGCCAGCTCCAGACGCCCCTGATGGCTGACCTCCGAATTCAGCATGACGCCGAAAAGCTCCTGTTCGAGAAGTTCCGGCGTGGCATCACCACAGCGAAGCGTGATAAGCGGTCCAGCGGCGCGGGAACTTGCCTGATGGATACCATGGGCCATGCGCTGCTTGCCAGTACCCGCCTCACCCTGGATCAGCACGTGATGATGATTCTTGGCGACGCGGGCAGCCTTGTTGCGGACACTCTGGAAAGTCGAACCGTCACCGACCATGGAGTTGAGGCTGTATTTTGCCGTGTATCCAGCGGCATGTGCCACCAGCGTGCGCAAATCTTCAATCGGCATGGAAACGACGACAACGCTCTGAACCGCCTGATCTTCATCACGCTCCAACGGCACCACCGTCGTAATATCTTCATAGGTTTTAGCCGGCGTAATCCAAGTAACTTCTTTGTTATAGGACGGTACCCCGCGGAAGCCCTTGTAGATTGGGGTATGCTGATAATTCATAATGACATCGTTGAGGTTGGACGTATGACGGCCAGCCTCATTCTTCTTGGCACCGATACCCTCAAGACGCGTATGGCCGAGTTGGTTTGCATAAGCCACCTCACCCCCTGGCATGACATGATAAACCGCAAAGGGCGTTGCATCGAGGATTGCTTCCTCGGCCTTGATGCGCATTGCCTCAGTCAAATGCTCCTCCAGCGCAGTCTTCATGGTCAGCAGCAAGGAAATGACTGCATCCTGCGGCATGGCAATCTGTTCCATCGATACCAGTGTGATAATGTAATGGAATTCTCCATTGACCTTTACTGGCGCCGAGCAGGCATCACCAAGCTGGCATTCTTTTACCCACATCTCCGGTCCGAACATCCAGAACGGCGTCTGATGCTCATAGGCAATACTGATGGACGACGTGCCGACCTCTTCTACACCGACGCGGGTTCCTTCGATTTCTCCCGGCGTCATCTGGTAGAAGGGCAGCGAATAGCTCTTGAGTACCGTGCAGTCTGCATCAACGAGCAGCAGACTCAGGTTGTACTCTTGAAAGAATTCGCGAATTCCCTCGCTGAGCTTGCTCAAGTAATCAATCGCATCGCGGTGCTTATTCTGCAGTTCCAGGAATTCCTCCTTGGACAGCTTGTGCTCCACTTCCATTTTCTCGCGATTGATGGCAAGGCTCTGGCTCTTTTTCCAAGACTCAGCCACCCAGGGATGGACGTTCGGGTCAAGTATCCCCTCTTCCGTGAATTTCTGATAATAATCTTCTAGTTTGCTTCTGCTGCGATGTTCTCTAATCATAGCTCAGCCTCCTGTTAATCCTCTATTTCCTTATCCGGTCTCGTCCGGACTTCTCTCGTTTCGTAAATATCGTAACTTACATTTTACCAAGCATCACGCTATCATGCAATTCTTTTTGTCCTCTTTTCCGGTAAAATCTGTAAATTTGGCTAGCCAAACCGGAAAACTTCAAATAATCGCCGATGCGGTCAAATCTTGATAAAAATACGGCGACGATACAGGTATTCTGCCCCCCCCCACCAGCAGCTGCACCAAAGGACCGTAAACAAGAAAATACTAAAGGGGATTCCCCCGATTCCCTTGACTGTCCTGCTCCACAGCCACGGAAAAAGTGCCGCCTCCGGCGAAGGCAGCAACCATAACAGCGTAAGTGCTGCGCCAGTCAACATATAAATCAAAATGGGATTCATGCCAAAAACGCGGAAGGGGTGGAGGCAAAAAGACGACAGCTTCGGCATAAGCAAAAACAGAGCTTGCAAGAAAAGCGCCAACAGCATAAAGGCACTGCTGGTAAAGAGTACGTAAGGAGCCGTCCACAACGGTTTGCTTATGATATCCACCTGGTTCCAAATGACACCTGCCCCTGCCAGTACCAAACCATAGCTTAGCAGATGCAGTAGTGCCTCCGGCGTTCCCTCCAGCAATATCCGCCCGACAAGCATCCCCAAAAGCATCGACGCCGTGCAGGCAATTGTCCCATAAAGTCCTTCCGGATCAAAAGCTGCCCCCATATAGCAATGGGCCGTTCCCGGAATAACCTGATCGATGGCTGAACTGATATTGTCCGCCTGAGCAAAGGGATCATCTGGCGAGAAACAATGGAACCCCACCGAGGAAACCAGCAACAGGAAGAGGGCTGCCATAAACAAATCGATTTGCGTATGCAAGACACGCCCCAGCACCATCCCCACTGCGTAAACCATCGCCAAGCGCTGTAAAACGCCAAAGAGCCTTCCCTGCCCCCATAGATCCGACCAAAGCGAAACATGCACGGACTCCGGCAGTAAAAGGTGCTGGAAGAGGATCGGCATCACGTTGTATAAAATGCCCAGCAAAAATAAAATCCCCGCCCGGTGCAGCACCTTACCGAACATCTCCGGCCACCAGTCCCGCTCATGCTTTTGCAGCCAGATGGCCGCCGCCGCCCCCATGGCAAACACAAATCCTGGAAAAGCCATATCGGCAAATGATATTCCCTGCCACTCGGTGTGCAGCATCCAGGGATATGCCTGGTCAAAATCCGGCACCGCATCTACCATAATCATACATACAATCGCCAGTCCCCGAAGCACGTCGAGAGATTCCAGCCGCTCTTTCTTTGCCTTGATCCGCATCCAAAATCCTCACCTTTTCATTTTCTTTTTGCCAACCTTGTAGAGTTCTTCCATAGAATCTGCCTCCGTACAAAGAGTGATACTGCACAAAAGCTTTAACTCTACCGTCCGTTGTTGCACTTGAACCGCGCCACTGAGCACTCTTTCCCGCAGCTGTTGCGCAATCTATCCGCAATCAGGCGCAAATATTCATCCAACTGGACAGAGTTCCCCTGCTCCATCAGACTCCGGTCTTCCTCCCATTGTACGAGAATGAGCCCATATTTGCGACCGTGACATTGCATCTGCTCCTCATAATCCCAAAACACCTCATAAAAGCTCTTTTCATTCATAAGGCCTGTTAGCTTATCCTGCCATATATCGCTCCGAATATTTGCCGCTCGCTGCTGCATCCTGTCCGCATCCCTAAAGTATCCCATGAGCCCTACAATCCGCCCACGGTCATACAACGGCCATTTGTTGCAAACGATTGAATGTGCAATCCCCTTTATGATGCAATTCCCCAGTGCATCATGAATCACCTGCCCCTTGGCAATTACATCCAATTCATCGCTTTTATACGGCTGATCATCCACATGCCAATGCATCTCCTCGTCATTTTTCCCTACGATATCCTCTAACGATTTTATCCCGTAGTAATCGAGAAAAGCCTGGCTGACCCCCAAGAACCGCCGGTTTTCATCTTTCCAAAAATAACACTCCTGGGTCTGCCGCATGAGATTACGCCAAAGCATTGCCTGTTGCTGCTGATTGCGCCGAACCTGGGAAAAAACCTCTTTCCCTTCAATATCTTTATTTTCAATCTGCACGATTGGTTCCACCAACTCCAGCTCTGCAAGGTGCGCTCGTTTTACA
>CALYVJ010000116.1 GCA_945494195.1 uncultured Selenomonas sp.
AAGCGTGTACGGTACACCGGGAGACCAAGTGTTCCCGGTGACGCCACGAGTTCCTCCGGCGTAAGCCCAAGCGCGACCGTCGAGTTAAAAATCGACATAGTGGCCTTGTCATCAAAGGGAATCGTCTTCGGGTCACGGCAGGTAAGGTCTTCAAGCATTTTGATAACCGTCGGGTCATCGTGACCGAGAATATCGAGCTTGACCAGACGGCTGCTGATAGAATGGTAGTCGAAGTGGGTCGTTATAGTGCCACAGTTCATATCGTTGGCCGGATGCTGAATCGGCGTAAAGAAATGAACATCCATATTGCGCGGCACAACCATGATGCCGGCCGGATGCTGGCCCGTCGTCGACTTGACGCCCATACAGCCATGGGCCAGCCGGTCAATATAGGAGCCATGTTTCTTGACGCCCTTCTCCTCAAAGAATTTCTTGACATAACCAAAGGCCGTCTTATCGGCAACGGTCTGGATGGAACCAGCGCGATAAACGTTGTCTTTGCCAAACAGGATTTCTGTGTATTTATGAGCCACCGGCTGATACGTACCTGAGAAGTTCAAGTCGATATCTGGAACTTTATCGCCGTCGAAGCCGAGGAATACGGCAAACGGGATATCGTGACCATCTTTTATCAGTGGCTCCCCGCAAACTGGACAATTCATATCCGGCAAGTCATACCCACAACCATAGGAACCATCGGTAATGAATTTGCTATACTGGCAATGCGGGCAGCGCCAATGCGGCGGCAGCGGATTAACCTCCGTGATCCCCGTCATTGTAGCGATAAACGAAGAACCGACGGAACCACGGGAACCGACCAAGTAACCATCGTCATTGGACTTTTTAACCAGTCGCTGGGCGATGAGATACAGCACGGAGAATCCATGGCCAATAATCGGCTTCAGCTCCTGCTGGAGACGGGCCTCAACGATTTCAGGCAAATTTTCGCCATACATCTCCTTGGCCTTGTTGTAAGACATCGACCGGATTTCTTCATCGGCCCCTGGAATCATCGGTGAATACAGATCGTCAGGAATCGGCTTAAAGGATTCAATCATCTCGTTGATTTTCCGCGGATTCGTGACAACAGCTTCATAGGCCAGTTCCTCTCCCAGGTACTCAAATTCCGCCAGCATTTCTTCGGTTGTCCGCAGATAGAGTGGCGGTTGCAGCTCAGCATCATCAAACCCCTTGCCCTTCATGAGGATGGCACGGTATATCTGATCCTCTGGATTCAAGAAATGGACGTCGCAGGTTGCCACCAGCATTTTATCGAGTTTTTGTGCCAATTCAGCGACTTTCAAATTGATGTTGATAAGGTCTTCGTCCGTATTGATATCGGGGAATTTATCACTGCGCTTCAAAAAGTCGTTGTTATGGATTGGCTGAATCTCAAGATAATCGTAGAAGTTAGCAATCTCTATGAGCTGCTCATCTGACTGGCCTTCGACAATCGCGCGAATGAGTTCTCCCGCCTCACAGGCAGAACCGATGATGATCCCCTCGCGGTATTCTTCAATGATTTTCTTGGGCAGACGTGGCTGCCGGTGAAAATATTTGACATGAGCCAGCGATACCATCTGATAGAGATTCCGCAGGCCATTGGGATTTTTGGCCAAAAAGATAATATGGTTGGCCCGCTTCTGCTCCCAATCATCGCCTGTAAGATAGCCTTCCATGCCATAGATAACCTTGATACCAGCATCCTTGGCAGCTTTGGCCGCATCCGGGTAAGCCTGAACAACGCCATGATCGGTAATGGCAATGGCCGGCCACCCCCAACGGGCTGCCGTCTTGACCAGATTCTTGACCGATACCACGGCATCCATGGCACTCATGGTAGTATGAGCATGAAGCTCTACCCGCTTTTCCTCCGCATTGTCCATGCGGGATTCTGTTTCCTTCTTGGCCAAAGAATCCATGAAGAGCACGTACTCATTCATATAGGTATCAAAGCGGATAGAGCCGCGGATGCGCACTTCCATCCCCTCTTTGAGTTTGCCGATGATTTCCTCGAAATCCTCTTCCGGGCCGTTCTTGCCCCGTTTGGGTTTGAAGAACTTCTTGCAGGCGATACCATTGCTCTCATCCGACAGGCAGAAGGAAAGCAGCTTCGTTCCGGTCTTGAACTCATTGGTCTTGATCCCAGAAATAGCCCCTTCCCCGATGAAACCTTCGAGAATAACGTTCTTCATCTCGCCATCAAGCTCATCGATGAGCTTGCGCTCTCCCATAACACCGCGGCCAAAAATAAGATTGCCTGCTCCATGGACCACCACCGGCCTATCAAAATCATCGTGATGTTTGGGTACCTTCGGCGTTTTAGGCTTACTCTCCGCTGCCGGCTTAATGCTGGCAGCCTTCGCCTTCTCTGCAGCGGCTTTCTGTTCGGCCACGCGTTCCTGGTGGACAGCGGCACAGTATTCCGGCGTATTGAAGCTATCATCCACTTCGAGATTTTGCAACACTTCGTCGCTGGCATTGCATTCCACCGGGCAACGATATCCCAGCAGCTGCTTGATGGCTTTGCCCATAAGCTGCGCCACCGAATGTGCACGCATGATTTCGCCGCCGAGCTCCCCCGGTACATCGAGAATCAGCCGGCTGCCATCCACGCGGTACTTCGAACGCTTCAAGAGCTGAAACACCGTCGGGTTGCCTTCGGAAACCACCGTTACGAGTTTGGTCCAAATTTTCTGGATACCATCCTCCACATCGATAACTTCCTGATAGAACAGCACCTGGTCAAGCTGGCATTTCCGTTGGATCTGTGCAGCGGCTTCCTGTAAAAGGGCATCGGGGATAAGCGTCTGGCTGATCAGCACGATTTCCCAGCTGTTGGTCTTGGTACACACCTCAACATGACGAATAGACGCTGTCTTCATGAGCTCTTTTTGCTCATCATCCAACGCCATTCCTTGCACCAGCTGCCAAAACATATTCTCTTGTTGCGGAACGATTCGATACTTCTGCATTCCCCAAGCTCCTTTTATTCTGGATAAAGCTCCCGATACCTTTTCTCATCAGCCAGTACCTGCCGGACATAATCCCGTGTCTCCGCAAAGGGGATGGCATCGATATCCGAAAAATCCTCTGGCCAATTATATTGTTTAATCCATTCCTGCACGTTGCCCCGGCCGGCATTATACGCCGCTAAGACCAACACATTATTTCCGTGAAATTCCCTCTGCAGGGTAGAAAGATACCAAGTTCCATATCGGATATTACGGTCCGGTTCATGAAGCCTTTCCTCCGAGTAGTTTGTATCCCCAAGCTGCCCGGCAATCCACTTTGCCGTATCTGGCATAATCTGCATCAGGCCAATAGCGCCACGATGCGAACGCACTTCCCGCTTGAACTTGCTCTCTTTCTTGATGACAGCTGCCGTAAGATTGCTATCCACATTATAAAGAGCTGCGTACTTCATCACCGTATCGTGATAGGGATAAACGTAAAAATAGCTGCGCTGCACCGGTTCAAACTTCAGCACAAAAAATGCACTCAGACTAACGAAAATAATGAATAACGCAACACAAAAACAGGACACCATGCGGCGATGCTGCATTTTCCTGCTTTGACGGACCCTGTCATGAAACTCCGTCATGCGTCCACTCCTTCCATAGATTATCCACCTGCCGCAGGGTTGACGACAGGCTTCCACTATTATCGATCAGGCAATCTGCCCGCTTTTTTTTCTCTTCCAGAGACATTTGCGCGGCAATTCTGGCCGCTGCCTCTTCCCTTCCATAACCGTTGCGCTTCATAAGTCGCTCCAGTTGGATTTTTTCCTCTACATATACCAGGCAGACCTTCTCTGCCATTTTATCCCATCCCGACTCAAAGAGCAATGGAACATCCAGCACAATCAAAGATTTTTTCTCCGCCCGATATTGCTTCACCCACTGGCATATTTCCTGCTTGATCAGTGGATGAGCAGCAGCACCAATCCATTCCCGTTCAACCGGGTCAGAAAAGACCTGCTGCCCGATGGCGCGGCGGTTAAACTTTCCATCAGGCAACAGGATTTTCTCCCCAAAATGCTGGCGATACGCCTCATATAGTGTTTTCCCCGGCTCAAGAAGTTCGTGGGCAATGGCATCGGCATCGATAATGCTGGCACCTTTTTTCCGCAAATACGCGGAAACGGTACTCTTCCCAGAGGCAATGCCTCCCGTAAGGCCGATGATCTTCATACCACATCCTCCTTCCTGTATCAGGTTTGACAACGAGGGCAATAATGGGTTCCCCGCCCGCCCACTGTTGTCTTTTCGATGGGCGTACCACACTTGCGGCAAGGCTGTCCTTTCCGGTTGTAAACAAAAAGGTGTTCCTGATGGCCGCCCTGGCCCCCCTCACCATTCTGATAATCCCGGAACGTGGTACCGCCGTCGCGGATTCCCGCCTCGATGACTGAATTAATAGTTCCATACAGACGCTGGCATTCTTCCCTAGTAAGGGTGCTGGCACGGCGTTCCGGATGGATTCCGGCCAGGAACAAAGCCTCGTCATCGTAAATATTGCCAATGCCGCCAATGTATTTCTGATTCAGCAACAGCGTTTTAATGCGCGTCCCTTTCCCCTGCACCAGATGGTAGAGATATTCTGGCGTAAACTCGCGTGACAAGGGCTCCGGCCCCATCTCAGCGAGGCTATGAATACGCCAGCGCTCCCCTGGTGCTAATGCATAAACCGCCCCCAGGGTACGGGTATCACCATAGACCAACACCCCGCCGCCATCAAGATAGAATAGCAGCCGTGCATAGGTATCGTGGGGCACGCCATTCGGCTCAAATACCAATCGGCCCGTCATCCGAAGGTGAAAAATCAGTTCATTGCCGTTATCCAGCTTCATGATGAGATATTTTCCCCGGCGGTCCATCCCTTGTATCGTCCGGCCAATGGACATGGCCCGATAAGCTTCCGGCTCCGGCCATTTAATCTGCCTAGGCAGCAAAAGGTCTAGCTTCATGATTTTTTGACCAGTCAAAGCTGTATCGAGATAACGGCGGATAATTTCCACCTCTGGCATCTCTGGCATATCACTTCGCCTCCGCCCAGTTCTTGCCACTGTGAATATCAATCAAGAGTGGGACGGAAAGCTTCACCACCTGTTCCATTGATTCCTTCAAGATTTTGCTGACGACTTCCCGTTCTTCTGCTGTGGTCTCCAAGACCAATTCATCGTGAACCTGCAGCAGGATACGACTCTTGACCCCAGCTTTCTGCAGACGATGGTAAGCTTCAATCATAGCCAGCTTGATAATATCTGCTGCTGTTCCCTGAATCGGCGTATTCATTGCCATACGCTCCGCCAGCGACCGCTGCATGAAATTCCTGCTCTTTATGGACGGCAGCTCCCGGCGGCGGCCGTAAAGGGTCTTAACACAGCCTGTATCATGCGCTACTGCTACGGTATCATCCATAAATTTACGGATGCCGGGGTAACGCGCAAAATAACTGTCAATATAGCTGGCTGCCTCTTTCTTCGGGATATGCAAATCACGCGAAAGGCCATAGTCGCTGATGCCATAAACAATGCCAAAGTTTACCGCCTTGGCCCGACTGCGAAGCGTCGGGGTGACTTCCGCCAGCGGCACACCAAAGACCTCTGAAGCCGTACGGGCATGAATATCCTGATTCTGACAGAAGGCATCAATGAAGCTTTCGTCCCCCGACATATGTGCCAGCAGACGCAACTCAATCTGCGAATAATCCGCCGAAAGAAGGTAATCATAACCCTCCCCAGGCTCAAAGAGCGCGCGGATGGTCTTGCCTTCCTCCGTGCGTACCGGGATATTCTGCAGATTCGGATCAGAACTGGAAAGCCTGCCTGTTGCCGTTACGGTCTGGTTGAAGCTCGTGTGAACGCGTCCAGACTCCGGATGAATGAGTTCACCAATGGCATCCAAATAGGTCGACTTCAACTTCGTCCACATGCGATAGGCCAAAATCTGTTCGATAATCGGATGCTTAAACCGCAGGGATTCCAACACCTCCGCATTGGTGGAATAGCCGGTCTTGATCTTTTTCGCCGGAGGAAGCTCCAAACGCTCAAAGAGTACCTCCCCGAGCTGTTTTGGGGAATTGATATTAAACTCCGTCCCCGCCAACACATAGATGTCCTGCTGGATTTTTTCAATTTTCTTGCCGACTTCAGCGGCTTTTTCTTCAAGGCTTTTCCGGTTGACGTAGACGCCATTCTGCTCCAGGGCTGCCAGGGCTTCCACCAATGGCAATTCG
>CALYVJ010000117.1 GCA_945494195.1 uncultured Selenomonas sp.
GTTTTCTTTGAAGGTGTCATGGTAATGGACAAGGACGAGAAAGTCAAGAACAATCGCCTTGGCTTGTTGAAATCCATCGATGCGCTGGTAAAACGCGTAGCGGATTTCTCGAAGGTGGTACTGTAATTTCTTTTGGGATTATTCAAAATTCCCCCGTGTTTTCGGGGGAGTTTTTTCTATAAAAAGGGAGGACTATTATGAACGGGAAATTTGTTTCAAAATACATCGATCTCCATGCACATCTGGATGGTTCGATTACAGTGGAAATCCTCAAGAAATTGGCGGAAATCCAGCAGCTGGAGCTGCCGGTGGCAACGGATGCCGAACTGGAAAACCTCATTACGGTGTCGGAGAATTGTCAGAGTCTCAATGAATTTTTGCAGTGCTTTGAACTGCCGGGAAAATACATGCAGACGGAAATAGGAATCCGCGAGGCGGTAAAATTGGTCCTGGCCAATATGGCAGCAGGCGGTGTTGTCTATGCGGAAATCCGCTTTGCCCCCCAGTTGCATACGTTCAGGGGACTGACTCAGGAAGAAGTCATACAAGCGGCGCTGGCTGGTCTTAAAGAAGCATCGATTCCGGCCAATTTGATTCTCTGCTGCATGCGCGGGGATGACAACGCCGCGCAGAATAAGGAGACAGTGGAACTGGCTAAGAAATATCTGGTAGCGGATGGCGGTGTCGTGGCTGTCGATTTGGCGGGAGCTGAGGCGCTGTTTCCCAATGAGGGGTTCCGGGAACTTTTGCAGGCTGCTCATGAGGCGGGGATTCCGCTTACGATTCATAGCGGCGAAGCTGGTGGCCCGGAAAATGTGGAGAGTGCCATCGAAATGGGGGCTCTTCGCGTAGGACACGGCGTGCGAATTGCCGGTAACGACCGCATCATGCAGCTGGTCAAGGAAAAGGGCATTACGCTGGAGATGGCTCCTACCAGCAATCGTCAAACGAAAACTGTGGTGGATATGAAGACAGAATATCCGCTGAAACAATTCCTGCAGTATGGGTTAAAGGTCACGATCAATACCGATGATATGGCGGTGGAAGGAACAACACTGGCTGAGGAATTCCGCTATATTGAGCGCGAGTTTGGCATAACGCCAGAAGAAGAGAAACGTATGCTGGGCTATGCTGTGGCGGCTGCGTTTACATCCGAAGCACGCAAAGCCGAACTTAAAAAGATTTTAGCATTATAAAAGAAAAGCAGGCCTTCCCGATTGCGGAAGGCCTGCTTTGGTCATTAGCGTATTTTTCCTGTATCCAAATCGTATTCCATATGGCCGGCGGTACGTTGTTCTCCTTTTTGGATGCAGAGGACATGGCCGTCGAAGGACGCGATTCGCGTGCACCAGTTGTAGACCATGTTATCAGAATGGATGGCAAGCCCTGGGCGTTCGAGACTGCAGTTTGGCCCGAAGAACCAGGCCACATTGGCCTGCAGGTCTGCGTAGACAGCACCACCGGTGAAGTGAAGGTCTCCTTCCATGAGCTGGGTATTGTTTTCGGTCCAAAGCTGCAGGGTTTTTGTGCTGATTTTGGCCGTATCAGTGCGAAAAGTCCGGCTGCCAAATTGGATCATGACATTTCCTCTCAGGGTATAGCGGGCGGTGTCGGGATTATAGCTGCTGTGGTCAGCAGTTACGATCGCTTTGTCATGTCCTTGAATGATACTGTCTGTGGTGCTAACCGTGATGGTTTGACGGGCACTGGCAGCCTGCGGCAGTGCGGCCAGGTTAAGACTGACAAGTGCTGCCGCCAGGAGCAGTCTGGCGTATTTTCTCATGCTGAAACCTCCTTATCGTTGGGGCTTTCTGTTTCTTTTATTGTACCGTAAAGAAAAAACTTTTGCAAAAATGGCGAAAAAACAAGACTTTTTTGGTCAAATAGTGTAATATAAAAAGGAAACCCTGTAGAAGGAGGAGTGGCTATGAATGTAAGAGAACGTTTGGAAGCGCAGGAATATGAAATTTTATCGCCTCATGCTGCCAAAAGCCGTGACGCCCGTCGGAAATTTCCGATGGAGGAATGTCAGTTCCGGACGAAGTTTCAACGGGATCGCGATCGGATCTTGCATTCCAAGTCTTTCCGGCGTCTCAAACACAAGACTCAGGTTTATATCGTGTCGGGAGATCACTATCGTACCCGTATGACGCATAGCCTGGAGGTTTCACAGATTTCCCGGACCATTGCTCGGGGCTTGCGGCTTAATGAGGATCTGGCCGAGGCGATTGCTCTGGGCCATGATGTTGGTCATACGCCCTTTGGTCATGCCGGGGAGGCGGCCATGGCTAAATTGACTGGCCATTTTGCTCACAATGAGCAGAGCCTCCGGGTGGTGGAGTTTTTGGAACGCAGTGGACAGGGGCTAAACCTTACCTTTGAGGTTAAGGATGGTATTGTGAACCATACGGGGCCAGTAATGCCGAAAACTTTGGAAGGGCGTATTGTGCGCACCGCTGACCGCATTGCCTATCTTTGTCATGATTACGATGACAGTTTGCGGGCAAGACTGCTGCAGCCCGGGGAACTTCCCAAGCTAGTCTATGAACGGCTGGGGGAGGATACTTCGGCGATGATTACGAGTATGGTTTCCGATATGATTGTAAGTTCCATGGATAAGGACGACATTTTCCTTTCGGCTGAGGTCAAAGAGGCAATGGACACGTTCCGCAGTTTCATGTTTGAGCACATCTATCATTCGGAGACTCTGGCTCATGAGCGTCGTCAGGCAGTTTATGTATTGCGGGCGTTGTATGAATGGTTCTTGGAACATTTCGATGAACTTCCAGAGGAATTCGTCCGCCGGGAAGAACGCTGGGGCCGGCAGAAAATCATTACCGATTATGTAGCTGGTCTTACCGATAGTTATGCGGTGCAGTTGTTCAACGAGATTTTTATACCGCCGGTTGGTTTTATGGTTCATTGAGATATTATTTTTCAAATTTGTCAAGAGGAAAAAAGGATATTGGCAAATTATGAGGAATATAAATATTGTAAAAAGGGTTGTATACTTTGTGGCTGATAGAGAACTTTTGCATTTTAGCAGGAGTTTTTCTGTGGGTGGCGAATGATATACAGGTGTCTTATTATAAAGTATCTGATTGGTCAATGAGGGGTCTAAGTATGCGCAGCGAGAGAATGGACGAATTTGTGGAACAGGTTCGTTCACAGTCTGATATTCTGAACGTCGTTCAGAGCTATGTTCCCTTGAAGCGTAAAGGCAATCGTTATTGGGGCTGCTGCCCGTTTCATAACGAGAAAACCCCCTCATTTTCTGTCGTTCCGGACAAAGGTTTTTTCTATTGCTTTGGGTGTCATGCTGGGGGAAATGTCTTCAAGTTCCTTTCAATGATTGAAAACGTCACCTATTTTGAAGCAATCAAACTTCAAGCTGAAAAACTTGGAATTCCGTTGCCGGAGCGTCAGCGTACACCGGAGGAGATTGCTCGGGAACGGGAGCTGGCGGATTTACGCAAGGTCAATGAGATGGCCCGTGATTTTTTCCATAATTGTTTGACGATGACATCTTATGGACAGGCTGGCAAAGCTTATTATGCTGGACGTGGCATCTCAAGGGAGACCATTGAGGAGTTTAAGTTGGGGTATGCTCCGAATGCCTGGGATAAGTTGTCTACAGCTTTTTTGAAGCGTGGAGTAAAGCAGGATTTTTTGTTGGCAAGTGGGCTCTCGGCTGAACGCAATAACGGCGGTGGCCTTTATGACCGGTTCCGCAATCGTGTGATCATTCCCATAGCGGATGAGCGCGGGCGCGTGGTCGGCTTTGGAGGTCGTGTGTTGGATGACAGCAAGCCGAAATACCTCAATACACCGGAAACGATACTGTTCAATAAGCGAAAACTCCTTTTTGGACTGGATCGCTCACATCGGGCAATCCAGCAGGCAGGCTATGCCATTGTCGTAGAAGGCTACATGGATGCGATTTCTGTATTTGGTGCTGGCGTGCGCAACGTCGTGGCATCACTCGGAACTGCGTTTACTGTGGAGCATTGCAAGAAGCTCCTGCGCTATGCGCCGGAGATATATTTTTGTTACGACAGTGATGAAGCTGGTCAAAAAGCAACGATTCGGGCACTTTCCATTGTGCGGGACACAGGAGCCATAGTGAAGGTTATTGTGGTACCGGATGGTAAGGACCCGGATGAATATATTCGCAAGCACGGAGCGGATGCTTTTCGCCAGCTGGTGAAAGTGGCGCTGCCGTTGGTGGAATACCGTTTGAAGTATGTTCTTGCCCACAACAATATTGATACATTGGAAGGGAAGGTCAAGGCACTTCACGAAATGCTGCCGGTTTTAGCCGGCATTCGTGAGACAGCGGTTCGCAGCGAATATGAAAAGAAGCTTGCGCAGACCTTATTGCTGGACGAGGGTGTCGTGCGCACGGAGCTTCAACACTTTGCCCGTGGGACGGAATTTCAAGAGGAAATTCCGTCGCGTATACCCATCAGACAGGTGGTAAAAAAACAGGACAATGCGCTCAGGCGGGCTGGGCGCACCGTCATCCGCATGGTATGGCAGGATGTTTCGCTTGTCTACCATGTCGGTTCGGTACTGCCGATTGAAGGGATTGGAGACCCCGTCCAGCGGGAGATCCTGAAGTTCATGCAGGAATTGGGCAGCCAGGGGCAGGCTCCGGATGATGTAACGGCCGCGGAAAAACTCAGCGAGGACGCGGCGGCAGAACTCTCCCGGGCACTGGTAGAAGATTTGGGTGGACGTGAGGAAACCGAAGCCTACAACGACTCCCTGAAAGTGCTCAAAAAATCGTACCTCTACACGCTATTTATGGAACATTCCCGCAAGGCCAATGAGATGATGCAGGCCGGGGACATGGCGTATGTTGAGGAATTGAATGAGGTTATGAGAATAAAAAATGAAATGGATGAATGGTAAGTTGTATAGAGTAGCAGGTATGGAATGTGAGGAAAGGGGGATGCTGAATGGCTGAGGCTAAGAAAAAAAAGGCTGAAGCTGGCAGCAAGAACCGCAGCTCGGAGATTGTAGACAACCTTTTGTCAAAAGGCAAGAAAAACGGTGGGACGTTAACATATGGTGAACTCGTTGAGGCGTTGCAGACGCAGGATTTGTCGCCGGACGAGATTGATAATATGTATGATATGTTCAGTACGAAAGGTATTGAAATTATCGATGATTCCAATAGCGTTGACCAGCAGGATGACGATGTAGATCTTGATGATAAGGATGAAGAGGTCGAAATCGACCTGTCCGTACCTGAGGGCGTCAGCATCGATGATCCGGTTCGCATGTATCTCAAAGAAATCGGGCGGGTACCTCTTCTGACAGCAGAAGAGGAAGTTGCTCTGGCTAAGCGCATGCAGGATGGCGATGAAGTTGCCCAGAAGCGCCTGGCTGAGGCAAACCTCCGTCTGGTAGTCAGCATCGCAAAACGTTATGTGGGGCGTGGCATGCTGTTCTTGGATTTGATTCAGGAGGGCAACCTGGGTCTTATTAAGGCTGTCGAGAAATTCGACTATACGAAGGGGTACAAATTCAGTACCTATGCTACTTGGTGGATTCGTCAGGCAATTACCCGTGCGATTGCGGATCAGGCGCGTACGATTCGTATCCCTGTCCATATGGTGGAAACGATCAATAAGCTAATCCGTGTATCCCGTCAGCTCTTGCAGCAGCTGGGCCGTGAACCGACTCCAGAGGAGATTGCCAAAGAGATGGAGATTACCGTGGAGCGTGTTCGCGAAATCATGAAGATTGCGCAGGAGCCTGTTTCCCTAGAAACCCCGATTGGTGAGGAAGAAGATTCCCATTTGGGTGATTTCATCGAAGACCAGGATGCACCAGCACCAGCTGATGCTGCATCGTTCATGCTGCTCAAAGAGCAGCTGGAGGAAGTCCTCGATACGTTGACGCCGCGTGAGGAAAAGGTTTTGCGTCTGCGCTTTGGTTTGGATGATGGACGGGCACGTACGCTGGAAGAAGTTGGTCAGAACTTCGGCGTTACTCGTGAGCGAATCCGTCAGATTGAGGCAAAGGCACTGCGAAAACTTCGCCATCCGAGCCGCAGCCGCAAATTGAAGGATTTCTTGGATTAAAAATTTTCTTGACATTAATCCGACAGACAGCTATAATAGTTACTGTTGATGCGCGAGCTTCAATAATTATTCCTCGATAGCTCAGCCGGTAGAGCACCTGACTGTTAATCAGGCTGTCGCA
>CALYVJ010000118.1 GCA_945494195.1 uncultured Selenomonas sp.
CCGGCAGATACCTAACAGAAAAGCCCTGCTCCTCCCGCCAGGCCCAGGCATTTAGCACGGCATGGTGCTCCACCCCGCTCGTGATGCTGTGGCCCCCCTTGCCCGCATGGCAAAGAGCAACAGCCATGCCTTTGAGCGCCCAATTGTCACTTTCACTGCCGCCACTTGTAAAAAAAATTTCCGCTGGCTCCGCATGCAAAAGAGAAGCTACTTGTCCCCTTGCCTTGGCCACGGCTGCCCTGGCAATGCGCCCATACGAATAAACACTGGAAGGATTGCCAAACTGAGCGGAAAAATACGGCAGCATGGTTTTAAGGACCCTTTCATCCACCGGCGTGGTCGCGGCATAATCCAAATAAACCGGATTCATCGTGCACACCCCACATGCTCACTTCCCGTATCATTATCCATCAATGTCTGGAGCGTGATGCTGCCAAGCACCTCACTGATGCTGTCACAGACCTTCTCCCAAATACCGCGAGTCACACAGGCACAAGCCCGCTCACAAGGCTGATCTTCAGCACCAGCCTCTGTCAGTAGGCAGTCCACTACCGCAATCGGCCCCTCCACCGTCGTGATGATTTCACCGATCGTGATTTCCTTTGGCTCACGGCCGAGCATATACCCGCCCTGAGCTCCGCGGATGCTCTTGACGAGCCCCGCCCGTCGCAACGGCAACATCAGCTGTTCCAGATAATTTTCGGAAAGTCCCTGTCCTTGCGCTATATTTTTTAACGGCAACGGACCAGTGCCATAATGAAGTGCCAGTTCATAAAGAGCCGTCACACTATATCGTCCTTTAGTTGAAATCTTCATGATTCACCTCATCTGCTTTCAAAGGAATCTATGAATTCCGAGCAGTTTTGTCAGATTTATATGCAACCAATATAACAGAAACCCCTGCGTCTGTCAAAAGCGTTCTGACCAACAGCGGTGGAGATATTCGCCCAAATGTTTTTCCGCCCCGTTTGCCGTAGGTTCATAATAACGCGCCCCTGCCAATTCCTTCGGCAAATATTGCTGCTTGGTGAAATGTTCCGGATAGCTGTGCGGATAGATATACTCCGTACCATGGCCAAGTTTAGCCGCTCCCTTGTAATGGGCATCCCGCAGATGCATGGGCACAGCCCCGCAATTTTTACTGCGGACATCCTGCAATGCCGCATCGATTCCCATATACGCTGCGTTGCTTTTCGGCGCTGAGGCAATATAGGTTACCGCTTGTCCGAGGATAATCCGCGCTTCCGGCATACCGACAAACTGTGCCGCCTGTGCAGCATTCATCGCCACCACCAGCGCCATCGGGTCGGCGTTGCCCACATCTTCCGACGCACAAATAACAATACGTCGGGCGATAAACTTGACGTCCTCACCCGCAGCCAACATGCGCGCGAGATAATGCAGTGCCGCATCCGGGTCACTGCCGCGCATACTCTTGATAAAGGCCGACACCGTGTCGTAATGGTTGTCACCCTTTTTATCGTAACGCTGGACCCTCTGGCCAAGGATTTCCTGCACCATTTCCATCGTTATGATACCACCATTAGGTGGCAACATCGACGCCGCCCCTTCCAGAATATTTAACGCCATGCGGGCATCGCCGCCAGCCAGTTGGGCAATCCCCAACAAGACATCCTCAGCCACCGTAAGGGACTGCCCTCCTAACCCCCGCTGTTCATCGGACAAAGCCTGCCGCAAAATTCTCACGAGCTGCCCATCGCTAAGCTGATAAAGCCGCACAATACGCACACGGGAGAGCAGCGCATGATTGACCTCGAAGAACGGATTCTCCGTCGTTGCACCGATTAAAATCAAACGGCCATCCTCGACATAAGGCAGCAAAACATCCTGCTGGCTCTTGTTGAAGCGATGGATCTCGTCGATAAACACGATGGTTCGCTTCTGATAGTATTTGCGCTGCTCATCAGCCTCTTTGACAATCCCACGGATATCCTGAATCCCCGACGCCACGGCATTAAGCTTGCGAAACGCACTGCCTGTCATGCCGGCAATCATCTGCGCCAGCGTCGTCTTGCCTGTCCCCGGCGGTCCATAGAAAATCATGGAAGAAATCTGGTCCCGTTCAATCATCTGCCGCAGGAAGCGCCCGGAACCGACAGCCTCCTGCTGCCCGATAAACTCCTGAAAATTGCGTGGCCGCATACGCTGTGCCAGGGGCTCAAAGGGCCGCGCCGCCCCTTCCTTTGACAAGTCAGCATTTGACTTGTCAACTGGCATTGCAAACAAATCCATGCCTTCCTCTGCCATTTTTCTCACGCCTTTCCCGTCGAACCAAAACCGCCCTGGCGGACAGCTCCCCGGCCGGCCACATCTTCATCTGTCGTCAAATACTTCTGGAAAATCCCCTGGGCAATGCGCTCGCCTTTTTTTATCGCGAAGGGCTCCGTTCCCCGGTTCCAAAAAGCGATAAAGATATGACCTTCGTTATCTTCATTGTTGTAGTAGTCCGAATCCACTACCCCCACACTACTCATTAGCACCAACTGATGTTCGATGGCCATGCTCGAACGGATGTGAATCATCAGCACCTCATCAGGCTGCATAAACGCCTTGACTCCTGTGGGAACCATCGTGAGCTCCCCCGGCAGCAGCAGGACATCTGCCCCGGCCTCGATATCGTAGCCAGCACTGGCCGCCGTTTTGCGCTGGGGCAGGTGAATCTTTTTATCCTGCCACGCCGACACGCATTCAAATCCTCTTGTTTTCATCTTGCTATCCTTCCTCCTGCGCATCCTGACCGGCACGAAAAAGGACCTCCCCAAAGGAAGGCCCTCCTGTAATCTATCTTCCTTATTCTTCGCCTTCGCGTTTTTCAACCCCGAACACTCCACTTACGGGACGCGCCGGCGTAATGGTGGAAATCGCATGTTTATAAACCATCTGCTGTTTCCCCGATACATCGAGAACGACCGTGAAGTTATCGAACCCTTTGACGTTGCCTTTAATCTGAAAGCCATTGACGAGGTGAATCGTTACCGCCACATTTTCCTTGCGGACCTGATTCAAAAAACTATCTTGCAGATTTATTGTTGGTTTTGCTGGCATATTAATCCCTCCATTATGGTTCTCTAATATTAAATTCTACCTTGTGGGAAAAAATCCTGCAACATCCTGCAAAACATCTGCCAACAGCTCCGCCTCAGTAAGCTTATCTGCCGCATACCAATGGATGTATGGCATCTTCCGGTACCAGGTCAACTGGCGCTTGGCAAAGTGGCGCGTGGATTTTTGTATGAGCTCCACGGCCTCCTCCCGGGACATTTCTCCTGCCAAATATGCTGCAGTCTCCTTGTAGCCGATTCCCTTCATGGCCTGTTCCTCCCGGGTTATCCCCGCAGCCAACAGCCCCTGAACTTCCTCGACAAGGCCAGCTTCAAACATAAGCTCCACACGCCGGTTGATGCGGTCATAGAGCACCTGCCGATCCCGTTCCAGACCAATTACCAGTGCCTCATAGCAAAGTTCCTCCGCTTCGGCCACCTTGCTCTGGGATATCCGTTCATTGCCAAAATGAGCCACCTCCAGCGCCCGGACAATGCGGCGGAAGTCATTGGGATGAAGCCGCGCCGCCGCCTCGGGATTCACTTCAGCCAGCATCTTATGGACGTATTCGTGTCCCTTCTGCTCGCCCAGTTTATGCAGTTCCTCCCGGTACTGTTCATGACCAGCGGTTTCATTGAACTCGTACCCTTCCAGCAAGGCCTTGACATATAGCCCCGTACCACCGGCAAGGATAGGAATTTTCCCCCGGCCATTGATTTCGCGAATAATCGGCTGCGCCTGTCCAATAAAGTCCATGACATTGAACTTCTCATCCGGCGGCAGGATATCCACCAAATGATGGACAATTCCCTGCCGCTCCGCTATCCCCGGCTTGGCCGTTCCAATGTCGAACCCACGATACACCAGCATGGAATCGCCCGAGATGATTTCCGTATCCAATTGTTTGGCCAACTCAATCGAGAGGGCCGTTTTCCCCACTGCCGTGGGACCTAGTATTACCAGTAACTTATCTTTTGCCATTAAAGCTCAATCTCACTGCCGGGATCAACCACATGAACCTGTGCCCGCGACATTGCCTCAGTAATCTCCGCATAATGCTTAACATCCTGGTTGATGATTGGCCAGGTATTGTAATGAACCGGAATGACATGACGGGCGTTCAGCCACTGAGCCGCTAGCGCTGCATCCTCAAGCCCCATAGTGTAATTATCACCAATCGGCAGGATGGCGTAATCCAGCTCATCTTTGCGGCCAATAATCTGCATATCCCCGAAAAGGGCCGTATCGCCAGCGAAATAGATCTGCAGACCGCCCATGTAGATAACAAAACCACAGGCAATGCCGCCAGCCACACCGGAACTATGCTTTGCCATAGTCATGCGGACCTTGCCAAAGGGCAGATTAATTGACCCGCCAAGATTCATCGGATGCTGCTTAAGCCCCGGCACACGTGCCTCGCATACACCAAGGACCTCCGGCGTACTCACCAATTCCGCCCCCGTACGACCTGCAATCTCCGGCGCATCGCCCAAGTGGTCGCTATGGGCATGAGAAATCAAAATAAAATCGCACTCCACCTCTTCCATTTTAATGGTGGCCTTCGGATTTCCCGTCAAAAACGGATCAACCAGCACTTTGTACTGGCCATCCTCTAACAAAAAACAGGAATGTCCATAATACTTGAACTTTACCATAATGTATCAGTCCCCTTTTGGTTGCTCCTAAAAAAGTTACGTGCTATGCTATACACGATAAATCTATTATAGCATACTTATCCATTCACCGAAAATTGTTTCCCTTCCCGTCTATTATCGAGGTATTATCATGGAATTTCCACAACTATCCTTATCCTATTCTTCTTATGATGAAGCGAATGCCCCTTGGATGCTCGTCACCGGCGGCCGTCCGCCAGCTCCAAAATGGCTTGCCGCCCTGCAAGACTATACCAGCTGTTGGGCCGCCGACCATGGCATTGATGTCTGCCATCAAGCAAGACTTCTCCCGGATGTACTGCTGGGCGACGGCGACAGCGCCAGTGCCCCGTCTTGGAATTGGGCCGGAAAAAACGGCGTTTCCATCCAAAAGTATCCCGTAGCCAAGGACTACACCGATACCCAGCTGGCACTGCAACTGATGATGGAAGCTGGCGCCCCTGCCATCATTTTGACAGGCGCCTTCGGCGGCCGCTTCGATCACGCTTACAGCACCATGTTCAGCTGTGCTGGCATCGGCATTCCCTGCGCCCTTATCGACGAGACCGAGTCACTCTTTTTCGTCAAAACAGACCAGTCTGCGTCCCTGACCTTTCACGCCATTCCCAAAGCTATCTCCCTGCTTCCCTTCACGGAAACTTGTTCGGGCGTAACCATCAACAACGTCCGTTGGCCCTTGACCGACGCCATCTTGACGCAAAAATCACCCACTGCGATTAGCAACGAATTATTAACCGGCCCAAAAGCCTTGTCCATTTGCACAAAAACCGGCATTCTCGGTGTATACTGCTATTGGGAGTCGCCTTAAAACTTTCGCTGTCTTACAGCTTCATACAAAACAACAGCTGCCGAAACCCCCACATTGAGCGACTCCGCTTCCCCGTACATGGGGATATAAGTTTTCACTGCCTGCTGCAGAAGTTCTGCGGATACACCATTTCCCTCGTTGCCGAATACCACAGCACACCCCTGCCGGAAATCCTGGGTAAAATGCGGCTTTGCGGACGCATCAAGGGCCGTAGCGTAAAGTGTCACCTTTTGACCAGTCAAAAATTCCTGTAATTCGGCAGCCGTCACCTCCGTGCAGACTGGCAAATGAAACAAACTCCCCATCGTCGAGCGAACAGTCTTATCGCCAAATACATCCACCGAGCCCTTCAGCAAGATTACACCATCTGCCCCTACAGCATCAGCCGTGCGGATAATCGTTCCCGCGTTGCCTGGGTCCTGCACTCCATCGAGAACTACATAGATTGGATTTTCTGCCGCTGCCAATTCATTCAGGCGGCTTTTCTTTTGCTCAACGATAACCAGAATCCCCTGTGGCGTATCAGTTGCACTGGCCTTCTGATAAACAGAAGCTGGCACCTCATAGAGACTTACCCCACGTTTTTCCAACACCGCACAAAGTTCTTTCCCCCGCGCCTGTGCCAAAAGCTCCGGCGT
>CALYVJ010000119.1 GCA_945494195.1 uncultured Selenomonas sp.
AAAAATTTCGTTTAGGAAAAAATCTCCCGTGGAGTGTTGGCACTGCCCATAGCGGAGGCGAAGAGCTACTCCGAATGAGATTAGTGTAACTTAAAAACTGTAATTTATGTATACTTACGTATAATAGTATTAAGAGTAGTATAATAGTATTGGATACGGATTTCTTTTTGTGCACAAGGAAGGTGACAAATATGATGATCAGCAATTCGGCCATGTCGACGAATATCTTAAATATCATGGACAAGCATCAATTCAAACTGTCCAATCATATGCATCATCTAGCTACAGGCCAGCGCGTTGCCAGCGTTGCCGATGATCCTTCGGGCTGGGCCATCGGCCAGCGCATGGATGTGCGCATCCGCAGCCTGGATGCCTCCAGCCGCAACGCGCAGTTTTCGCTCAACATGCTGAAAGTCGCCGAAGGCGGTATAAGCTCCACCATCGACATCCTGCGCAATCTCAAGGAAAAAGCCATCGAGGCTGCCAGCGATACCTGCACGGACACAGACCGCCGCACCATCCAAAAGCTCTTTGACCAGTTTGGCGATCAAATCAACGACAACGCGGGCGTCACGTATAACGGCCAATTGCTGCTCGATGGGTCCATGGCCTCGGGGGCAGAGCCGACCGCGCAGGTACTCACTAACCAGAGCCTTGCCACCACGACGACTGCGAATACCAAACTTACCGACCTGCAGCGCCGCGACGGCTCTTCGCTGAATATCCAGCAGGGCGATACCGTGAACCTCTCCTATATCAAAGATGGCAAGACCTACTCGACGAGCTATCAGGCCGGTACCACCACCCTTGCCGATATGCTGGCGGCGTTCAATGGAATTGACCAGTCAGTTTTTGACCCGTCAAAACTGCAGACCGATTCCACCATTGGCGTGGATGCTCATGGCGAAACCGTCCATACAGCGGATGAACAGAATGCCGTTTCCTTTACGGCAGCTGCCACGGGCCTTGACGGCGCGGTTGCGGGCATCACGATCAGCATTACCGATTCGAACGGACAGATCAAGAAAACCGCCACTACGGCTCTCAATGACTTCAAGGAAAGCATCGAACCGCGCGATGAACAAGGCGATTCGAGCTTCTACATCGCCAGCAGTGCTGATGCCAACCGTGGCATCCGCGGCTCCATCGACAACATGAGCTCCTACGCCCTCGGGCTGACCGGCAAAAATGGCCACGCCATCGACGTGACCACGCAAAAAGGCGCCAATGCCGCCATGAGTGCCATCGACCGGGCCCTCGAACGCGCCCTTGACCAGCAGACGACCATCGGCGCCATGAGCATGCGCCTCGAATACACCATCAGCAATCTCACCACCGAAAGCGAGAATCTCACAGCAGCCATGTCGACGATTCTCGATGCCAATATGGCCAAGGAAATGACCGAATTCACGAAAGAAAATATCCTGTTGCAAGCCGCCCAAGCCATGTTGGCCCAAAACAACCACAGCGCCGGCTGGTTCCTGAGCCTCCTGCAGAGTTAATCCAGCAAAAAAGACCGATGAATCCCTTTCAAACCGGATTCCATCGGTCTTTTTCTATGCCATTATTTTTCTTTAAATTCACGAATCACGACTTTTTCCGCACCATCGATCACGTTGAGCTGAACGCTGACCACTTCATGCGATGACGTTGGAACGTTTTTGCCAACGAAGTCGGCACGAATCGGCAATTCGCGGTGCCCACGGTCAATGAGCACTGCCAGCTGAATGGTTTTTGGACGCCCCATATCGATGACGGCATCCAAAGCAGCGCGAATCGTGCGGCCCGTATAGAGCACATCATCCACCAGCACCACCGTCATGCCCGTAATATCCACCGGCAGCTCCGTTGGATGAACAATGGGCTGATAGGAAAGCGTTGAAAGGTCATCACGATAAAGGGTAATGTCGAGGACCCCCACCGGAGGCTTTTGGCCCTCGATTCGCTCAATACTTTCCGCCAGCCGCTCAGCGATTGGCACACCACGGGTACGAATTCCCACCAAGATGATATTGTCTACCCCTTTATTCTTCTCGACAATTTCATGGGAAATACGCGTAAGCGCACGGCGGATTCCCTCAGAATCCATCAGTACGGTCTTATCCGTCAATACTGGCATAATCTGTCACTCCCATCAATCCATTTATGCATCACGGTTTCATCGCTGCCGCCTTTTTGCGGTCCTTGGCAAGTTTGTCCCGAAGTCCCGTCAGGATGCGGTTCATATCCTCCGGTACCGGCGCCGTAAAAGTCATTTCCTCCCCACTACCCGGATGACGAAGGGTGAGAGTCAGGGAATGAAGGGCCTGCCCCGCAATGGAAAAGGGCGACGGCTTCTTCGGTCCGTATTTCGGGTCATTGACAAGCGGATGCCCGATGCTAGCCATGTGCACGCGAATCTGATGCGTCCTGCCCGTCTCCAACTTGCACTCCACCAACGTATATTCGCCAAAACGCTCCAGCACCTTGAAGTGAGTCACCGCTGGCTTGCCATTTTCACGGACAATGGCCATTTTCTTGCGATCTGTGGGATGACGGCCAATATCGCCCTTGATGATACCAGCTTCTTCTTTGATGTTGCCATGAACGATGGCCCAATAACTGCGATGGGCTGATTTCGTCCGGATCTGTTCCGCCAGATCAATATGGGCCTTGTCGTTTTTGGCACATACCATTACTCCAGAAGTATCCTTATCGAGGCGATGGACAATGCCGGGGCGAATCTCGCCATTGATCCCCGAAAGATCCCGGCAATGGAAAAGCAGCGCATTGACCAGCGTTCCACTGTTGACCCCCGAAGCTGGATGCACCACCATACCGCGTGCCTTATTTACGACGATGATATCCTCATCTTCATAAAGCACATCCAGCGGAATGTCTTCTGCCTTTATCTCCACCGCTTCTGGCTCTGGCACCAGCAAGCTCACCCGTTCTCCCTCCCGCAGCTTGTAATTTGCCTTGCGCACGGTATCATTTACCAAGGCATTTCCATCCGCCACGAGCTTTTGCACATGCGAACGGGAAAGTTCTGGCTGCTTTTGAGTCAGAAATACATCCAACCGAACACTAGAAGCTTCTACCGTATATATTATTGGTTCTGCCATATCAATCATCCATATCTTTCATTTTATACATCAGTGCATAAATCATGCTGGCCACTCCCAACACAATTGCAAGATCCGCGATATTAAAGACCGGCCAAATGCGGAAATCCAGATAATCCACCACCAGGCCATTCTGAATGCGGTCTATAAGATTTCCTACCGCACCGGCCAGCAGTGCTACGCAGCCATAATGGAACCAGGCTACCTGTCGGCGGAGCCGCGGATAATAGTACAGAAATGCCGCAATGATTGCTATCCCCGCAAGGATAAAGAACCAGCGCTGATTTTCCAGCATTCCAAAAGCCGCTCCGGGGTTCAGGACATACGTGAAATGGAAAATCCCCGGAATCACCGGGATACTCTCCCCCAATACCATGGTTGCACTGACATAGCTTTTGACTGCCTGGTCCAGCACCAGCAGGACAACAAACAAACAAAATGCCATAACGTTCTTACTCTTTCGTTTCTACAGCCTGCTTATCATCTGTTTCAGCAGCCTTATTCTCCTGAACCTTCACCATTTCTTCCTGCTTTTCCTTATCAGCCTGTTCCTCGGCCTCCGGATTAGGCAACTGCCCCAAGGTTTCATTGATGACAGCCAACTCGGACTCCATCGTTACTTTGACCTTGCGCAGGAACTGATTTTTCTCGCGGACCAGGCGGTCATATTCCGCTACGATGCTGCGAACTTTGGCCGTAGCATCTTCCATCTGCTTCTTGACGGCCATCTCCGTTTCGTGACGCATGTTCTGGCATTCTTTAACCGTGTTTTCACGCATCTCTTCGGCGTTTTTACGCGAACTGGAGGTTACTTCCTCTGCTGTTTTCTGTGCCACCAAAAGCGTATCTTTGAGGTTCTTTTCCAGCTGCTTATATTGTTCATTATCTTTGTGTGCCCGCTCAAGTTCCTCCTTGAGACGGTCATTCTCACGGAACAGCTTTTCATAGTCATTGACTACCTGATCGAGGAAATCATCAATCTCGTCCTCGTTGTAGCCGCGAAAACTACGCTTGAAATCTTTATTGTGAATATCCATTGGTGTAAGCAATACGATTATCTCCCATCTGATAAGTAATATACGAAATTAAAGGTAACGTTTTAAGACCACAACGGTGCGGCCCTTTTTGGTGGTTCCACGAACTTCCGCCACTTCTAGCCGTCCGCGCCCGCGCATGGAGAGGATATCTCCCTCTTTTACCGTTTGCGAGGCACTCTTGACCGGCTGCCAGTTAAGTTTCAGCTTGTCGGCGGCAATATCGGCAGCGGCTCGGCTGCGTGAGGAGCCAAATCCCGAAGCCGCAATCGAATCGACCCGCAGGGATGCCACCGTCGCACGGATTTCCTTGCAACGCTCTTCCTTCGGCGCAATGGACGAAAGTTCCGCCCGCTCACAGGACACCCCTACCGCACCGATTTTGGTAAGATTGACCAGCAGGTACTCTGCCATCTTTTGGTCACAAAGAATCTTGACGCTGTCATTGGTCACGAGCAAATCTCCGATGCGGTCGCGCTCAATGCCCAGCCCCATAAGTGCCCCGAGCACATCACGGTGCGAAAGGCGGGCAAACTGCCCGTTCCAGCGTGCCTCGATGCAATCGATATCAAATCCCGCCGGCGTTCCCATGAAATCCTCATGGATGAACATGCCCCGGTTGCGTTCCGCCCCCTGATAACCACCAGCAAAATCGACCCGCAAACTGCCATAGTTTGCCGCCACGGTCTCAGCAATTTCCTGGCCAAAGGGGTCGAGGAACTCACTTATGCGGAACTTCTGATTGCGTTGAACTGCCTCAGCTAAATCGACGAGCTTAATAACCGTTTCTTCGCCTTCAGTGCCCTTGTAGAAACGGATTAATTTTTCTTTCTGTTCACTTACCATTCTTCTATCAGCCTCTTATTTCTTAAGCCACGGCATCTCGGTGGAAACGCGGCGTTCTTCTTCCGTATAGCTGACATTGACATTGCTCGGTGCACAAAGGAACACATTATGCCCAACCTTCTTGATTTCGCCGTTCAGAGCATACGTCGTGCCGCTGATAAAGTCGATGATGCGTTTAGCATCTTCTGCATCGGTCTTTTCAAAATTGATGACAACGGGTTTCTTTTCACGCAGATTGTTCGCGACCTGCTGTGCATCATCAAAAGTCTGAGGCTCAATAACAATGACCTTCATCTTGATATTGGTCGTATTCTCCCGCGCCGATGCTGCCGACTGGAAATCCACCACATTTCGGGAATCTTCCCCACGCTCCTTTCCTAAATCCATCTCTTCCTCGAAGGATTCGTGTTTCGGCTCTGCTTTGCGGGAGAGCTCTTCTTCTTCAAAATCTATATTATCTTCAGGGTCCATCAAGCCCATTTTTCCACATACTTTATCAATGATACTCATATTGCCACCTCTTTAGTATTGTCGCGGTCCAAATATAGCAGTACCCACACGAACCATATTCGCGCCTTCTTCCACCGCAATTGGATAATCATGGGTCATACCCATGGATAAATATTTAATATTCGCCGTCTGGTAGGGAATTTCCTTTACTTTTTGGTAAATTCCATACATTTCCCGGAAAAGCGGACGGCAATCTTCTACCTCTTCATAGTTGGGCGCAATGCACATCAAGCCGCAAAGACGAACATGGGGAAGTTCCTCCACCAAATCAAGCATCTCCCGCAAGTCTTCTTTATAAACCCCCGACTTGCTTTCCTCTTTAGCCAGATTGACCTGTACGAGGATGTCCTGTACCTTACCGATTTTTCCTGCTTCCTTGTCAATCTCCTTCGCCAGATGAATCGTATCCACCGAATGAATCAGGTCAAAGAGTTTAACGGCTACCTTGGCTTTATTGGTCTGTAAGTGACCGATGAGATGCCAAGTGACCTTACGGTCCAAGGTCTCATATTTCTCCTTGGCCTCCTGGATGCGGTTTTCTCCGATATCCGTTGCGCCAGCATCAATAGCTTCACGCATAGCCGCCACATCGTGATTCTTTGTAACGGCAATCAGTGTAACGGGCGCATCCTTTGGTACACGGGTACGCCGCTGCATGCTTTCTTTGATTCTTGCTTCAACTTCAT
>CALYVJ010000120.1 GCA_945494195.1 uncultured Selenomonas sp.
GTCAACGAATCCACCACTTTCTCTAGGTTAAAAGTATTACAGTTTTTCTTGTAAAATATCGCTGAAATAAGTATAATTGTTACGATAATATTAACTAGATATACAGTTGTTGCTACCTATTTTCAGCATAAAACTTCGCTTCATTTCACTACTCTATATAATAATATGAAATGACGGAAAAGCCAATGTTTCACGTGAAACATTTCTAAAAAAATATTTCTGCCGATGCGCGAAAGGATGTGAAGGAGATGCCGGTCTATAATGCACCGCTTTTGGCCATCGATGCAAAAGAAACCAGACGATATGCGGGGCTGATGAAAGCCATCGGCTTTGACGAAAGCAAAATCGAGGCAGCTTGCCAAGACGCCCGTCTACTCGCTGCCCCGAAGGGTATCTGGCAAATATACGACTACGACTGCGAAAAACAGGAAATAAAGGCCGAACCGTCCTGCATCCTGCAGGGAACCAAGATTGGCTCCCATCTTGCCGGCTGCGATAAAGTCATTGCCTTAGCGGCCACAGTCGGCGACACCATCGAAGAGACCGTGACCAAGCGCTTTGAAGAAGGTGCGTATGCCGCCTCGGTCTTATTGGACGCAGCCGCAACAACCGCCGTGGAACAGGTTGCCGACGCCATGGAGAAAACCATCCGGCCCAAAGCCGCCGCCAAGGGATATGGTATGCGCTGGCGGTTCAGTCCCGGCTATGGCGACTGGCCCATCGAACAGCAGCCGGAACTCATCCGCCTCACCGGAGCAGAAAATATCGGCCTCCATCTTTCCTCATCGATGATGCTGATTCCCCGGAAAAGCATAACTGCTATCATTGGACTGTACAAGGAAAACAAATCAAGACCAGAAACTGCCACTAACCAGAAAAAAGGCTGTGCAGCCTGCCCTAAGACAGACTGCCCTTCCCGAAATGTATAAGGAGCGTGACCTTTTTGATTCATATTTTCGACGGTGCTATGGGCACCATGCTTCAAGCCGGCGGACTAAAACCAGGCGGCTGCCCGGAGCTCATGAATGTGGAAAATCCGGAAGTCGTAAAGAATATCCACCGTGCTTATATCGAGGCAGGTTCCACCATTATCGAAACAAACACCTTCGGTGCCAGCGCCTTGAAACTCGACCACTACGGCCTTGCTGACCGCGTAGGCGAACTCAATGCCGCAGCGGTAAAAATCGCCAAAGAAGCTGCCGCTGGCCGTGCAAAAATAGCAGGATCCATGGGCCCGACGGGCCGTTTTGTCGTCCCGCTGGGGGATTTGGAATTCGAAGCGGCCTACCAGTGCTTTGCAGAACAAGCCAAAGCCCTGGCAGAGGCAGGAGCAGATTATCTGATTATCGAGACCTGTATCGACATCCAGGAAATGCGTGCCGCCCTGCTGGCGGCCAAGGATACCGCCCCCAACATTCCTGTCATCTGCCAGCTTTCCTACAGCGAAGATGGCCGCACGGTAACGGGTACGGACCCGCAGTCAGCAGCCATCATCCTCTCTGCCATGGGAGCCGATATCATCGGCGTCAACTGTTCCCTGGGACCGGAACAGCTCGTACCGATTGTCCGCACCTTGGCCGAGAACTGCGATGTGCCCATAAGCGTCCAGCCCAATGCGGGCATGCCCTACTTGGAAAACGGGGAAACCGTATTCCCCATGGGGCCTGAGGATTTTGGCCGTTGGGGTACGAAGCTCCTCGCTGCTGGCGCCACGTTCCTCGGCGGCTGCTGTGGTACCACCCCGGCCCATATCGCCGCCCTGGCCAATACGCTAAAGGATGCCCATGAACCAGAACGGGCTGAGCGTCCCAAGCGTCTCTGGCTGGCCAGCCGCAGCAAATCCGTCTGCATCGACAGGGAACTGCCAACACGGCTCATCGGCGAACGCATCAATCCTACCGGCCGCAAAAAACTGGCAGCCGAAATCCGTGAAGGCTCCTTCCTATCCGTAAAAAAAGAGGCCATCAATCAGGTAAAAGCAGGAGCCCACCTCCTTGATGTGAATATGGGCGTCGGCGGCATCGACCAGCCTGCTGCCATGAAACACGCCATTACGGAAATATCCCAGCTGACCGATGCCCCGCTGGCAATCGATACCAGTGATGCCAAGGCACTGGAAGCCGGACTTCGCGCTTACCCGGGCCGGGCCCTCATCAACTCAGTCAGTGCCGAAAAGGACCGCATTGCCGAATTCCTGCCCCTGGCGAAAAAATACGGCGCAGCTATCCTCTGCCTGCCCATTACCGATGACGGGGTTCCCAAAACGGCGCCAGCCCGTCTGGAAACCATTCGCACCATTATCAAGGCCGCCAAGGAACAAGGCCTCGACGACGGCGATTTCCTGCTGGATGCACTGGTCATGACCATTTCGGCAGACGCCAATGCCTGCCAGGAAGTCCTCCGGACCCTTGCCCTCTATCGCCAGGAACTCGGCTATCCCGCCACCATGGGACTTTCCAATATCTCCTTCGGACTGCCCAACCGCCCCCTCATCAACAGTACCTTTTTCACCATGTGTCTGGCCGCCGGCCTCGATGCCCCCATCATGAATCCCTATGACGATTCCATGCAGCAGGCCCTAAAGGCCAGTGCGGCCCTTTTGGGACACGACCCCAATGGCCTTGCCTTCAGCAAAGACGAAGCCAATCTCAGCGTGCCCAAAAAGGCCGCCGTGGCCAAGGAAACCATCCTGGCCACCCTGCCGGCCATCAAGCAGGCCGTTATCGAGGGCGAAAAAGACGATGTTGCCCCACTGGTAGAAAAGGCCATCCAAGAGGGCCACAGCGCCAACGAAATCACCGAACAAGCCCTTACCGCCGCCATGACGGAAATCGGCGAAGATTTCGGTGCTGGCCGCATGTTCCTGCCCCAAGTACTGCTCTCAGCTGAAACCATGCGCGCAGCCTTCAACAAATTGAAAGAACTGATCCCCGCCAGTGCCAATGCCGAAAACGGTACGGTAGTCATCGCCACCGTCAAAGGCGATGTCCACGACCTGGGCAAAAACATCACCGGAGCACTGCTGGCCAATAGCGGCTTCAAGCTCATCGACCTGGGCAAAGACGTAGATTCCACCGAAATCGTCAAAGCTGCCATCGAAAACAAGGCCGATATCGTGGGCCTTTGCGCCTTAATGACCACCACCATGGTCCAAATCGACAAAGTCATCGCTGACCTCAAGGCCGCTGGCTGCCATGCCAAAGTCATGGTAGGCGGTGCTGCCGTTACCCAAGAATACGCCGACAGTGCCGGTGCCGATGCCTACGCCCCCGACGGAGTCAAAGCCGTTGAACTAGCTAAAGGACTTGTAAAATAACAGCCCGAACACCAAAAGCCCCGATAGCTTCACGAAGCTATCGGGGCTTTCTTTGCCTGTATTAGAACAAAACCTTTGCCAGATGCAGGTATTCCGGATCGAGTTTTTTCTTATTATTGACGGAGTCATGCAGGTCGATGGAGACAACGCGGCCCTTACTGAAGCCGAAAACGATGTCCGAAAGACCGGAGATGAGAGCCAGAGCAGCCTGCTCGCCGAGCTGGCTGGCACGAACGCGGTCTATGACCGACGGCGAGCCCCCGCGCTGGATATGGCCCAGTACCGATACACGAGTATCGAGTTCCGTCTTCTTGGCAATGTAATCGCCGATTTCCTGACCACTGCCAGCACCCTCTGCCACTACTACGAGGATATAGCGTTTGCCCTCCTGATAAGCAGCCTTCATATCTTCACAGATTTTATCAAGATCGAAGGGGGACTCCGGTACGAGGATATACTCTGCACCGCCAGAAATGCCCGAAACCAGAGCCAGCCAACCAGAGTTGCGGCCCATTACCTCCATGACAATGACGCGGCGATGTGCCGAAGCCGTATCACGGAGCTTGTTGATGGCATCGATGATGGTGTTTGCAGCCGTATCGCAGCCAATCGTATAATCAGAACCCCAGACATCGTTATCAATGGTGCCCGGAAGACCTACGATAGGAATACCGGTCTCCTGGGAAAGCAGCGAAGCACCACGCAGGGAGCCGTCACCACCGATGACGCAAAGGCCCTGGATACCGCGGTCAACCAGATGCTGATAACCGAGCATACGACCTTCCGGTGTCTTCCAACGCTTGCAGCGGGCCGTTCCCAGGAACGTACCACCACGCTGGATAATATCGCCAACGTCCTTGGACTGCATCTCAAACATATCTTCTTCAAGCAGACCATGATACCCATCACGGATCCCCCAGACTTTGACCCCCTCATAGAGAGCCGTACGAACAACTGCACGAGCTGCTGCGTTCATTCCCGGGCTGTCGCCACCGCTGGTCATGACTGCAATGCTTTTTAACATAACTGAAGTCCCCCTTGAATATGAGAAATGTGTAACATAGTACGTCTAGTATAAAACCTTACTATCCCATATCATACCATAAATCTTGCAAATCTAACAGAGGTTTCGTATAGGATTGTTCGCTAAACTGCAATTTTTTGATTCTATGATTCATTGCCCCTGTCCCCTCTTGACAAACTTGTCCTCTCTATGATAGATTGACGATAGATGCTGTGCAACTGACGGAAGTGGATTACCACAGGGAGCACAGGGAAGAAAAGCCGACCGTCTGGGCGTTGCCTGGATTTGTGTCGGCTTTTTTCGTATATGTTTAAAATAAAGGAGAAACCTGCAATGAATGAAATGGAACTCAAGTATGGCTGCAATCCGAACCAGAAACCAGCTCGTGTCTTCATGGAAAAGGGCGACCTTCCCTTTACGGTCTTGAATGGCAAACCGGGCTATATCAACCTGCTTGACGCAATGAACAGCTGGCAGCTGGTTCAGGAGCTCAAAAAGGCCACCGGCCTGCCGGCAGCCGCTTCCTTCAAGCATGTCAGCCCGGCTGGTGCTGCCGTAGCCGTTCCCCTCTCCGAAACACTGCAGAAAACATATTTCGTTGAGGGCATCGAGCTTTCGCCAGTCGCCACGGCCTACATCCGTGCCCGCGGTGCTGACCGCATGTCTTCCTATGGCGATTTTGTTGCCCTGTCCGATGAATGTGATGCCCAGACGGCCTCCTTCCTCAAACGCGAGGTATCCGATGGTATCATCGCCCCGTCCTACTCCGAAGCGGCACTGGAAATTCTCAAGACGAAGCGCAAGGGCACGTATCTGGTTCTCCAGATGGACCCAAACTACCAGCCAGAAAAAATCGAGAAAAAACAGGTATTCGGCATTACCTTCGAGCAGCAGCGCAATGAAATTGCGCTGACGGAGGACTGCCTCACGGAAATCCCCACGAAAAACAAAGACATCCCGGCAGCGGCTAAACGCGATCTGCTGATTTCCCTGATCACGCTTAAATATACCCAGTCCAATTCCGTCTGCTATGCTAAGGATGGGCAGGCCATTGGCATCGGTGCAGGCCAGCAGTCCCGCGTCCACTGTACGCGCCTTGCCGGCAATAAAGCCGATATCTGGTATCTGCGCCAGGCACCACAGGTTCTCTCCCTGCCTTTCCGTGACGATGTCCGCCGCCCGGACCGCGACAATGCCATCGACGTCTATGTTGGTGACGAATACATGGACCTGTTAGGCGGTGACAACTGGAAGCGGGTATTCACCGAAAAACCACCCGTATTCACCCCGGAGGAAAAAAAGGCCTGGCTGGCTACCCAGACTGGCGTCTCCCTTGGCTCTGACGCCTTCTTCCCCTTCGGCGACAACATCGAGCGCGCCCACAAAAGCGGTGTCGCCTACGTCGCCCAAGCTGGCGGTTCCATCCGCGACGACAATGTCATCGAGACCTGTGACAAATACAACATGGCTATGGCGATGACCCACATCCGCCTGTTCCATCACTGATTTTTACCATTGGTTACCCCATTCTTACATTTACATACACATACAAGAAAGAGGAGCAATATCCAGCTGGATATTGCTCCTCTTTCTCATTCAATCCTTTACCTCACCAGGAGATATCTGCGTCAACTGGCTGCGGCCATCCATATCCCTTACACAGGAAAGCCAGCACTCCCCCCCACCTAATAGGAAAGGTATAATGATATATATCTTCAAAGAAACCTTTCCGTCATCGTTATAGGTATGGAAAAACGCCGTAAAGTGGTCCCGATTTATTTCTTTCTGCCGCTCGATAAGAGACGGCAAATCGTAGAAGCGCATGAAAAGCTCCCGT
>CALYVJ010000121.1 GCA_945494195.1 uncultured Selenomonas sp.
CATTTACCGTTATTTCAGCCCCAAAATACGTTAAAAAACGATGAAGCCATTTTAGCTTCATCGCTTTACCATCAAAAAACAAAATTCGTTATTCATTTAAAGAACACTGACTTACCGATGAATTCTCGCAGCAGGGAGTTATTGGGGATTTCATCTTCAGCGGTGATATTGTCAAAGTAGGCACAAAAATCCAGCAGGCGGCGGGCTTCGGCGTATTCGGGGACGGCGGACGATATCGTTTCCAGGAGCGGCTCGGCGTATTTCTTTAGCACGCCGAGTTCGTAGATGAGTGCCGAGTTGAACATCACGTCGGCCTCTTCCTGGTACGGAAAGATATTCTTTTCCTCCCCTGCCCGCACGTCGGGCCACTGCTTGAGCGTTTTGAGGGCATGGGCGCCCCGGGTCTGGTAGTCCCGCACCAGGCGGCGCAAGAGCCGCGCATCGGTTGTGGGGATGCGGTTATGGGCGTCGATATTGAGCTGGGTCAACGCGCTAATATAAATCTTGAATTTCTGGGTGCGCGGGACTGCCTCACTGAGTTTTTCATTGAGGCCGTGAATTCCCTCGATGATGATAGGCTGATCCGGCGTTACTTTTAGCGGCGGCACCTTTGGCCATTCCCGGCACCCTGTCAAAAAGTTATAGTGTGGCAACTGAACTTCCCGGCCTGCCAGCAACTTCACCATATGGCGGTTGAATAACTCTGTATCAAGGGCCTCCAGGCACTCAAAGTCGTATTCTCCCCGTTCGTTGCGCGGGGTGTCCTTACGGGATAAGAAGTAGTCATCCAAAGAAATGGACACAGGTTCTAAGCCATTTACGCGAAGCTGGATACGCAAGCGCTGGGCAAAGGATGTCTTGCCCGAAGAGGACGGCCCAGCAATCATCACGAGGCGGGCGCCGTCCCGGTGCTGGGTGATGTAATCGGCAATTTGAGCAATGCGCTTTTCCTGCAAAGCCTCTGACACGCGGATGACTTCGCCAATCTGTCCTTCCCGATTGGCCCGATTTAAATCCATCACGTAATTACAGTGGAGGATTTTGGCCCAGCTCTTGGACTCATACAGAATCTGGCTGAGCTTGGGCTGGGGAACCCGCTCACGGACCCTGCCCGCCGTTTCCTCATCCGGCAGGCGTAAAAGGACACCCGGCGGCTCAAAATCTAAAGCAAACCGCCCCAAATCGCCAGTTTCATACAGCATGGGGCCATAGAGGTAATCGTAAAAATCCCCGCAGCGATAAAGGCTGACATTTTGCCGCTGCAGGGCGCCAATGAGCTCCGCCTTTTCAAATTGTTTGGATTGTCTAAAAAGCTTTACCGCGGCTTCACGGCTTAACACTTCTTTACGGATGGGATGGTTATCGGCCACAAGGGCCCGCATTTTCTGCTCAATCTGCTGCACTTTTCCTTTATCGCAGCCATGGCCCCCCGGATGCCGAATCTCGCAGAACAGCCCCTTATTGGCGGTAAACTGTGTAACGACCTCATCCTCCGGATAAAGCGCATGAACCGCCGTGATAAGCAGGAACAACACACTGCGCCGATAGATCTGCCAACCCGTCTTGCTGTCCAGCGGAATAAAGGTCACATCCCGCACACCACTTATATCATTTTGCAAATCATGTACTTCGCCATCGAGTTTAGCAGCCACAATCTTACTAGAATACTCCTGCTGCGCCTTCCCTGCTATTTCCCTCAGGGACATCCCCGGTAACACTTCCATGTCAATCCCTCCCATCCATCACTATAACAATTGCATAACAAAAAAGCCCTAGTGTTACCCATATTGTAACACTAAGACTCGAATTCCGCTATTTATTTAAAAATCGCACAGACGGCCATATAGGCTACGGCACCCATAGCGGCCGTGCAGGGAATTGTCAGTACCCAGGCCATAACCATCTGCTGAGCCACGCCCCAGCGGACGGCATTGACGCGCTTAGCCGTACCAACGCCCATGATAGACCCCGATACGACGTGGGTCGTACTAACCGGCAGATGCAAAAGCGTCGCCGTGAAAATAACCGTGGAGGAGTTCAAATCCGCCGCAAATCCGGAGATTGGCTCCAGCTTGAAAATCTTACCGCCAATAGTTTTGATGATACGCCATCCGCCGACCGCAGTACCACATGCCATTGCCGTCGCCGCCAATACCTTTACATAGGTTGGAACCTCGAACGCATCGATATAGCCGCCCGAAAGCAATGCCAGGGTGATGATACCCATCGATTTCTGTGCATCGTTGGACCCATGCGAAAAGGCCATCATAGCCGCCGACAGCACCTGCATTTTCTTGAACCGGTGATTGATGGACGAAGGACTGAACCTGCCAAACACCCGGAATAACAGGGTCATGACGATACAGCCGGACACGATACCCAAAATCGGTGAACCGATAAGCGACAGGATAATCTTGCCGATACCATAGAAGTTTAGCCCATCGGTGCCAACCGATACCAACACCGCACCGATGATACCGCCCACCAGCGCATGGGAGGAACTGGATGGAACCGCGAAATACCAAGTGATGATATTCCAGAGCACCGCACCTACCAGCGCCGCCACGATGATGTGCTCATCCACATGCTGGGCCGATTTGACGATATCCGTACCGATTGTCTTCGCAACACCGGTACTGTACATTGCCCCCAAAAAGTTCAGCACTGCTGCCATGATAATCGCATGACTCGGATGAAGGGCCCGCGTCGATACCGACGTGGCTATTGCATTGGCCGTATCATGGAAACCATTGATGAAATCAAACAGCAATGCCAAGCCAATGACTGTAAGGATAAGCATCTGTACTTCATGCATATTTCATTACCACTCCCCGGATCATGTCAGATAACTTCTCACAGTGATCCAACGTATCCTCGAGCTTCTCCAGGATATCTTTCCACTTGATAAGCTCGATTGGATCTTTCTCTTTGTCGAAGAGGTAAGCAATCTCATGACGATAAACCCGGTCGCCCTCGCTTTCAATCTGGGCAATTTTATGGGTCGCATCCAAGATGGCAGCCTGATTCTTGCGAATATCCTTGAGCAATGAGAATGCCCGAATCGTCTGTTCCGTCGCTTCGATGAGCAACTTCGTCATCGTGACAGCCCCACTCATCGCCTTGCCAGTCCGATACATCACAATGCGCTGCAAAGTTCCCTGAAGGTAGTCCACGCCATCATCGAGACCATTTGCCAGTGCATAGATGTCCTCACGGTCAATCGGCGTAATGAACGTCAAATTCAGTTTATCAATAATCTTGTCATTGACCTTATCGGCTTCATGCTCCAAGTCATTGATTTCTTTTACCTTGTCAACCGCTTTGCTGTAATCCAGCATAACCTCGTCCATCATCAAAGCGCCCTGATAAAAATAATTGGCGCTGTCGACAAACAGGTCAAAGAACTCGCTGTCTTTCTTTTTGAATTTAAACATACTGTCCTGAGTCCTCCCCGAACGAAATATCACATACACAAGTCTAACTATATCATTATTTGACCTGTCATTCAACCAATAATTTCCTACTTGTGCGGAAAAAAAGCTGTTCCCTTCATCTATATAGGGAACAGCTTTTTCGAAAATATTTTATTTCGTTATCGAAAGCTTATGCAGTGAGCGAAATCAGCCTTCGACTGCCTTGAGTGCTTTGAGAACTTTGGCGGCGATGCCTTTCATCTTGGCTGCCGATACCGAGCAAGCGGCAATGCGCACGCCCATCTTGAGTGGTACCGCAAAAATCAGGTCTTCGTGCAGCTTGTCGCAGACAGCCTGCGGGTCTTTTGCCGGTACGGAAAGGAAAAAACCACCCTTATATGGCAGTGCGTTGAGGCCGCATTCCTTGGCTTCTTTCATGAACAGCATGCCACGTTCCTGGATCATCTGATAGAATGCGTCACGCTCTTTCTCGAACTGCGCCAGCGTCTCTTTGTCGGCCGAAATCTTCGCCAAGAGCGTCATCGCACCACGGTTGATATTCGACCAAGTTGCACGGCTCGTGTACTTGTTGATTTCCTTGAACTCCGTGATGACCTCTTCACTCGAGGATACAGCGACGAGAGCACCCGTGCGCTGGCCATAAGCCGTGTAGCCCTTCGACATCGAGAACGCGAACATGACAAAGATATTGGCCGACAGGTTGCCGAACTTCTTCATGAACTTGCGCGTCTCATTCTTTTCGCCTGCGTAATCGATATAGGCAATATCGACAAGGATGCTCATCTTCTTGCCCTGAGCAGCATATTTTTTCGTGAGGGCAAGGACGTTATCCCAATCCTCTTCCGTTAGGCTAAAGCCCGTCGGATTGTGTGCCGGCGTGTTGATGATGACGAGCAGGCTGTCCTGCTCCTTCATGATCTCGTCAACTTTTGCCGTGTAGTCAGCAATGTTGAAGTTGTTGTTTTCATCGAACAGCGCATAGTTCGTAAGCTTACAGCCGCACTCGTTGCAGATGACGTTGTAGGTGCCCCAGAACCAGTCTGACGTCAGGACTTTATCGCCACGCTCGGCGTAGTTGGCTACCGCGTGATGGATAGCCCCCGTGCCGCCAGCAGTCGCGATAGCTGCCGTATATCCCTCCGGCTTCTGATCCGCAAAGGTCAAATCGATGACAGCATCAAGGTAATCCGGCAAGCCCGGAATCGGAGCATAGCGGACATAATCTTCAACCGAAAGGGAACGAAATACGCGCTCCATCGTCGGGATGCTGGCAAGTTTTCCTTCGTCGTCCATCATAACACCCATCGTTGCATTGGTAACTTTATCGGCACCATGCTTCTTGGCTGCCTCAGCACAGGCGGCACTTGCTCCAAAAATCGCATCCTTCAGTCTCTTGCTTGCAGCATGCGTTGCTGCCATACTCGTCGTCATAGGAAAGTTCCCCTTTCAATCATTTCACCATAAAGCTTTCGTCGCATCATACTGCTTATTTTCGCAATAAACAATATAAATCGTACAAACACTATAATAACTGTTCTTGTCTGTCCTGTCTACCAATACAGGTGTATGTATACAATATTTTTCACCTATTTCATCCCGGAGATTGACCAGTCAACTTGACAGGTCAATCTGATCGGTCAAAAAAAGACTCTGCCCCCTAATAGCAGGCAGAGTCTTACCTCTTATTTGTTCGGGAAGAATTCGTCGTGAATTGCGTTAACTGCTTCTTTGAGCTGGGAGCCCTTTACCAAGCAGGAAATGCTGATTTCCGACGTGCTGATGATATCGATGTTGATGCCTACCTTAGACAGGGCACCAAACATACGGGAAGCCGTGCCCGGGTTGCCGAGCATGCCAGCACCGACGATGGAGACTTTGGCCACATCTTCCTCGATGAGGACAGCAACAGCATTGAGTTTGTCTGCCACACCATCAACGACCTTCTTAGCCTCGGCCAAGTCGCTGGCAGCTACCGTAAATACCATGTCGGTAACATTCTTTTCGATATTGCGAATAGACTGAACAATCATGTCAACATCGATGTTGGCATCCGCCAGGGCCGAGAAGATTTCGTGGGCAATGCCCGGCGTATTCGGAATCCCGAGTACCGCAATCTTGGCAACCTTCTCGTCGTGGGCAACGCCACGGATAACAAAATCTTTATCTTCCATCGTATAATCCTCCCTAATGATTGTGCCAGGCGTAGTCGTAAATGTCGAACGAACATGAATGGGAATATGGAAATACTCCCCCATCTCAACGGAACGCGGCTGCATGACACCAGCACCCAGACGAGCCATCTCAAGCATTTCATGATAGGTGATTTCCTTCATCTTGCGGGCCCCTTTGACAATGCGCGGGTCCGCGGAATAAACGCCATCCACATCGGTGTAGATTTCGCAGGTATCGGCCTTCAAAGCACCAGCCAGTGCCACCGCCGAAGTATCGGAACCACCGCGGCCCAGCGTCACCGGGTTACCGAATTCATCTGCCCCCTGGAAACCAGCCACTACTACGATATTGCCCTTATCCAGCTCCTCGTGAACCCGCTCTGGCGTAATATCCACAATACGCCCCTTGGTGTGAACCGAATTTGTCTTCATGCCAGCCATCGGCCCCGTCAGCGATACCGCCGGATGCCCCAGCGTCTTAAAAGCCATTGCCAGCAAAGCAATCGACTGCTGTTCCCCGGTAGTTAGCAGCATATCCATCTCACGCGTATACTGATACGGATTTTTGG
>CALYVJ010000122.1 GCA_945494195.1 uncultured Selenomonas sp.
ATCGGTACACCATCATAAGCATAACAAACATCTTCAAACCGAATCATAACCGAACCTCCAACAACAGGAACAAATAGCAATAACCGAGAAATACCATGAGCAGGAAAACATCCGCCCGATGGAAGCGTTTGCCTAGCGATGGATAATACTCACCGGTAAAGCCGCGGCAAACCATTGCTTCATATAGGATTTCTGACATTTCCTGCGAACGCAGAAACAAGACGCCGAGCACGCCGCCAATGGCATGATACTTCTTCCCATTGTGACCAACCGAACGCAGTTTTAAAGCCGTAAGCAAATCTTCGGCCATCTCCCCCAGCAAAATCACATAGTGAAGGGTCGTATCCAGCAAAAAGATAACCGGTTGCGGTATATGGAAAAAGCGAAGCGCCCCCGTAAGCTGATTCCACGGCAAACATTCCTGTAAGATTCCCAAGGCCGTTACCGTCAAAAAAGTCTTAAAGGGAATGAGAAACATCAACACCCCATTTCCCCACCAAAATGCCGGCAGTACCAATAGCAACGAAAACAATCCAGCCAAACTAGCACTCTGTAAAATCCTCTTAGAAGCCTGTCCCGTCAAAAAGCACAGAATTATCACCTCCAAGGCCAGCTGACAAATAAGAAACGCAGTCGTATGGGATGCCACACATAAAAGCAACCAGCCCAATAAAAAACATAATGCCCCTATCGCTGGAACATCTTTTCCCCAGGCCGTATGCGCTTGGCGGCGTATCGCCGCCAACACAGCCATGACACGCAAAAGAGACCGGGAAATAAAATAATCCCGGTCTCGATTGGGTCGATATACTTCTTCCTGTTTTGCCCATTCGGGAAGATTCAAATCTATCGCCTCGCCAACACAATCAATTTCCCTGAACCGACGTATCATAATCAGTATGGTGACGGAAAAAAGTTGCCACAATCTTAAATGCTACAATCAAAAGAGCCGTACCGATAACAGCCGACAAAATATAACCAAAGGACTCCGGCATCCCAGCAATCGTATAATCCGGGAACAGCGCGTCAAAGGAAAAACCATTTTCCATGCCCGCCGGCGTATAGCCAAGCTCTGTCCCACGAAACTCCTGCTCCGCCAATTCCTCAGGATCCCATTCGCCCCAGGCCGTCCCCGCCGCTAAAAGGCCCAACGGTGTACCGATAATCAAAAGGGCCAACAAGCCATAAACCGTCATCCCCGCATGAGAATTCTGATTTTCCAGCATAGCCGGTGCAACCTTTTTAAGATAACCGAGTATTGCCGCCGTGAATACGGCCTCTGCCAGTCCAAACAACGTCAAATGACCGGCCATCATCGCTGGTATAGAAATGGACAGCGGATATGGACAGTAAAGAGCCTGCCCGGCAGCATCGGTAAACAAAAGCGGCTGAACCCCGAACTCAACAGCCGCCATAAAAGCAGCCGTATTGATACCGACATATCCACTGATACCAGCAGCCAACAGTTCATGCTGCGGCATCCACCCTCGAAGCTTGCGGAACACCCCCCAGCCAACAAAGGGCATCACAAACGCCATATTGAAACAATTCGCACCGAAAGCCAAAATTCCTCCGTCCCCGAAGAATAGTGCTTGAACGAACAAGGCCACGCTGACAGCCAGGCAAGCTGACCATGGGCCAAACATGATAGCCAGCAGTGTGGCGCCCACAGCATGTCCTGTAGTCCCACCGGGAAGTGGAACATTAAACATCATACCCAAAAACGAAAAGGCAGCACCTATCCCCAACAAAGGCATCTTTTCCTTCGGCAGTTCTTTTTTCACTTTCTGCACCGCCATGAACCAAACCGGCAGCATCGCCGCCGTCATAACAGCACAAGTCGACGGACTGAGATAATTCTCTGGAATATGCATCTTCTTCAACTCCTTTTATCTATAAATTGAATAAATACTCTCTTATTCTAATACATGACAAACGATGTTGTAAGCCCCCTAGGGGGATAAACTCCAACGGAACCGAAAAACAATTCCCACAGGAACACCCAGCTCTTTGATGCGCCGGATCATCTCGTCCATGGCCTCCACTACCTCGGGATGGAAAATATTGACGCCATGCCCCATATCCACAGCCAGGTCAATGGGACCGAGGAAAACGCCGCCAATGCCGGGGGGGGGGACGCAATTTCATCGAGATTTTCAAAGCCTTTCTTGCTTTCAATCTGCGGCAAGATGCAAATCTCATCCACGTTCCTTTCGCACTCACTGACCAAGCTTATCCTATCACATAATTGTAACCCGAAATGGAAAACAAGAATCGCACTCCCTTATTCTTTACTGAATTTATCCTACCATACAAATTCGACCTCAATACGACATTTCGTGCCTACCTTATTTTTTTACACAACATACAAGAATCCCCTGTTAACGATACCGTAAGCAATCGTTTACAGGGGATTCTTATATGTTTAGCTGATTACCTTCTCAAAATCCGCCGCCCCGTGTTTGCAGATGGGGCAAACAAAGCCTTCCGGCAGTTCCTCGCCCTCGTATATATAGCCGCATACTGTACAACGCCAGACGACTTTTCCCTTGGTACTCGGTGCCGGCGTTCGGGGTTTGATGTGTTCCTGATAGTAGCTGTAGGTGGCAGAGCTTACATCCGCTAACGTCTTAAGCTCTACCACGTCTGCTAGGAATACCGTGTGGGTTCCCACATCCCAAGTCTTGGTAACCCGTCCGGCAATATACGCGTTGGTACCCTTTGTCACCGCCAGAGTACCGTTTGCTGTGCGCTCTATGGCAGGGAAATCTGCAAACTTATCCACGTCCCGACCTGAACAGAACCCGAAATGCCTGAACAACTCAAAATCTGCCGCTTCACTTATCACGGACACGGTGAAAGCCTTAGTCTCCATGATAATATCGTGGGTATAGTTTCCCTTGTTCACCGCAATGGTTATCTGATTGGGTTCCGAGGTAACTTGTGTCACCGTGTTGATGATACAGCCGTTGTCCTTTTGCCCAGCATTAGCCGTCAACACGTATAACCCATAAGAAATATTAAACATCGGATTGCTCATTTTTATCTCCTCTTCCTCACTAGCTATCATACCTGCACTTGGACGCGAATAGCGATGTTTTCCTGCTCCTTAGGTTCCGGTTCAGCCACAATGCCGCCAAAAGCATTGTAGACGGCATCCCAAAGCGCATCCTGCTTCGTCCCCATTGCCAATACGACGCGAGCCGACTTCATGTTGAAGGCATCGGGAGTAAGCTCCGTTGCCTGCTCCACCACCTCACGGATTTTCTCTGCCGCCACCGACAGTTCCTTTTTGATTAGATAATAGGTGCGACGCTTGCCAATGGATTCCAAGATTCCCATAGAAAAACCTCCCTTGTCATGAAAAATTCTCTTCGCTATACACTAGTATTCGCGTATGGAATAGAAAATCCTGCCAAAGGAGGCCGACGATATTCGGTTAAGTATTTGCCGTCTTGACGAGGCTAGACCGGCGGCTGCCATGCAGCTTGAGCACCGTTGCAATCAGGAAATTGAACACAAAGCAGCCTGCAAAGAAGGTCAGCGTCGTCGTATAGCTATGGGTGTGCTCCCAAAACCACGAGACGATGGTCGGCCCGACGACACCAGCAACGCCCCAAGCTGTCAGCACACGGCCATGAATCGCACTGAGTTCCCGAGTACCGAAGATATCGGAAAGATAGGCCGGCATGCAGGAAAAACCGCCGCCATAGCAGCTGATGATCAAAAACACGAGCAGTTGGAAAAGCATGGCATCCTTAGTACCAGCCAGCAGATAAAAAGCACCGACTTCGAGGGCGAAAAATACCATGTAGGTAAACCCGCGGCCCAGATAATCCGACAGCGTCGACCAAAGGATGCGGCCACCGCCATTTAAGAGGCCGATGATACCGACCATCGACGCGGCCTGCGCGGCATCCATGCCAACGACGTGCTGGGCCATGGGCGAAGCCACCGCCAACAGGCCGATACCACAGGTGATATTGACAAAGAACACCCACCAAAGCGCACCAAACTGCCAGGTCTTGATGGCCTCAGCCGCTGTAGCCCCATGCTGCAAGCGCGTAACCTGTGCCTTGCCTTTTTTCTGCACGGGCGGTTTCAGGTAGAGAGCCGACGCGCCCATGAGGATCATGTAGACCGCCCCCAAAATCAGGAAATTATTGACAAGACCAACGCGAGCCGTCAAAAACTGCATGACAGGCCCGGCTACCAGCGCGGCAAAGCCAAAGCCCATGATGGCAAGACCTGTCGCAAAGCCGCGATGATTGGGGAAATACTTTACCAGCGTCGATACCGGCGTGATGTAGCCGACGCCAAGGCCAATACCGCCAATAACCCCGTAGAAAAGGTATAATAGCGCCAAATTATGCAGGTGCAAAGCCAGCGCTGTACCAAACATGCCCGTGCAAAATAACAGCATGGATATTAGTCCGCTTTTTTTCGGGCCATACTTTTCCACGAATCGCCCCAAGAGCCCTGCCGACATTCCCAGGAACAGAATCGCCAGGGAAAAGGTCCAGGTCGTTTCCGAAAGGGTAAATCCCATCGCCTCAATAATAGGACGAGTAAGAACACTCCAGGCATAGACACTGCCGATGGAAATATGAATACCAACGGCTGCTAACGCAATGAGCCAACGATTTCGCATGAAAACCATCCTTTCTGCTGCCAAGCAGCAATCCAAAGGAGATTATGCTCAAACGAAAAAAACCGCCTGAGCATAATCTCTGCCCAGACGGTCGGCGTTAAAAGCCCTGCAGTACATGTGGTCAATTCCACGAATCCGTCAGTCCTGCACGGCTATATATACTTGTTACGCTCAGTTTAGCAGGTAGCTAATTGACCTGTCAAGACTTTTTCCTGTTTGACATGTCAAACTGTGCCCTCAGCAATTAGCTGGATCTTCGACGCCGTTGGCGCGGAATGCGGCGGCGCGGTCGATGCAGGTGCCACATTTGCCGCAGGGCTTTTCGCCGCCCTCGTAACAGGACCAGGTCAGCTCATAGGGCACACCAAGTTCAAGGCCAATTTTTACGACTTCGGCCTTATTGATGTTCACAAAGGGCGCTTCGATTTTCAGCTGATGTCCCGATCCTTCCCATATAGCTTGATTCATGGCATCGTTAAATACCGGTGAACAATCAGGATATGCAAAGCCAGCCGCATCGTCGGCATGGGCACCATAATAAATGATGCGGCAGCCCTTGCTAAGGGCAATGCTGGCCGCCGTTGACAGGAACAGGCCGTTGCGGAAAGGCACATAAGTGCTGACCGGTGCCTCCCCCTTCGTCTCCTTGATTTGTTCGGCGTAGCTCTCTTCCGGGATTTCTTCATTAGACTGCTTTAACAACGAGCAATTGCTGTACTGGAAAATCTTGCTGAGGTCCAAAAAAAGCTGCTCAATGCCATAATGAGCCGCCACGGCTTTAGCGGCTTCGATTTCCTTCTCGTGCTTCTGTCCATAGGACAGGGACAAAGCTATCACATTTTCCCGACCATATTTCTTTATTGCCAACCCCAAGGCCGTCGTGGAATCCACGCCGCCACTGCTAAGTACCATTGCTTTCATTTGCCTACTTCCCTTCTTTTGCGACTGCTGCCTTCTATATTCTCTGATTTTACGTGCTTCCCTGCTGATTCGCAAGGAATAATCCCTCCGGTCAAATCAGAATTCCCTGACAATGATCGATTTCATGCTGGATAATCTGTGCCGTAAAACCGCTGAATTTTGCTTTTTTCTTGGCAAAATTCATATCCCGGTATTTGACCTCAATCATTTCAAACCGTTCCGTTTCCCGTTCTCCGTTTAGCGACAAGCACCCCTCCGTCGTCTTGTAGGACTTGGCCGAATGCTTTACAATCTCCGGATTCAACATAGCGATTTCTTTATCGCCGAGGTTTACGGCAATGATACATTTGGATTCGCCAATCATATTGGCCGCCAAACCAACACAGCCTTCGCGATGCGCGGCTAACGTATCCAAAAGATCCTGGGCCACGGCTATATCCGCTTCCGTTGCCTTGACCGATTTTTGCTGTAAGAAAAACACGTCTTTTATAATTTCTCTAACCATTTCTATCCCCTATATCCATTATTTTAATAACTCAAACTTCGCACACGGAAAACATCCCGTATGCCTTGATAAATCAGCTTG